>JAOFXR010000109.1 GCA_028047635.1 Verrucomicrobiales bacterium | reverse complement strand
ATATTGCCGCGTTGGAAACGTTTGCCTCTGACCTTTCTGACGATGCGAAGAAAAAGCTTCTCGAGGAGTTCGATAAAGCGTTGGAATCACTGGACGCTAACGGGATGAAGTTGAACGAGGAGTTGCTCAAGCAACTCAAGAATCTTGACCCGTCTCAGTTGGGGCAAAAATCACTCAGTCAGCTCAATAAGCAGCAATTGGAGTCTCTTCAAAAGCAATTGGGTGAATGCTCTTCCTGCCTGGGGTCGATGGAAGGGCTGCCGAAAATGAGCGATGATCCTTTCATTCAAGGACTGTCGAAAGAGGAGCTGATGGCACTGGGGCTCATGCCCGGCAGGGGTGGCATTGATCGTGGCCGTGGCGATGCGCCTCTCTATTTTGGGGATAAGGAGGATCTTAATACTTCGAATATTGAGAAGGTCGAGAATTTAGATTTGTCTCGTGCCTCACTTGGCGAAATGCTGGGGCTCGGAGAAACGGAGCATGACATCGACGAGAGCGGCAATACCAACAAAACGGGAGGTGCCATTTCCTCAGCCGGAAGTGGCGGGGAAGCGGTTTCGCGTGAGAATCTACTGCCCGACGAGCAAGCGCTTCTGAGGCGTTACTTTAAGTAGCCTGATTCAAGATCCATCCGATCAGGAGAATCTGCGGAATCGTGATCGCGGGGAGGAGGAAGGCGATCTTCCATGACTTCATCGTCGATTTGATGCTGAGAATTTCGGTGTAGTCCGTCGCAACGCCTGCCATGAGGAAGGCGAACCCGTTCCCCGGTGCCGCCGCTCGGTTCAATAGGTCGCCCGCGATCGGGCTGGAGCCTTCCGAGCACACCTCGATGAGAGTAGCCGCCAGTAAAGTTAAGGCGAGACCACCGACTGTCGGGCCAAACCACGTCGCAAAGACCGCGGGATCCAGAGCAATTCGTAAAATCGCAGCGAAGAGGATTCCGACTAGAATCCAGCGAATGATCATCGTCGATTCGCCAATCGCATTTTTCAAAATCGTCCACCATCCCAAGGGGCTCTTCAGCTCAGGTCCGATCTGTTTCCAGAAACCGGGTTCGTTGTCAGGCGCGGATTCAAATTTTTCCCGATACGGATTGGAAGGGACGATTCCGCGTTGTTCGAGCAGATTGAAAAGCATACCGCTCAAGAATGCGATCACGACTGAGGCGGCGATAAAAATGAGCGTCCATTTCAATCCGACGAGCGCTATGAGCACGAGCGTCATCGAAAACGAGTTCCAGGGACTGGCGATGAGAAATGCCATGGTTTGACCGAGGCTCAAGCCTTTGCGATAGAGCTGCATGCTCACGAGCAAAATACCGTGGCTACAGACATCGAAAACGACCCCTGCAATCACCGAGCGAGCCAGCCCCGAGAGATTGCTCTTTGATCCAAGCCATTGCTCGATGCGGCGCTGAGGCACATACTGGAGCAGCCCAACCGCAAGAATGCCGAGAGCAACGCCCCACCACATCAGGTGCACCAATTCCCGCACCGCCTCGCAAAATGCACCTGCTTTTTCAGGAAGGACTAGCGAGGTGAGCGGCAGAAAATAGGCGAAAGAAAGAATTACCAGCGACACCCACATGAGCCAGTCGCGGCGCTTCGATCCCTGATCATGACCGTCTCCGCCCCCACCACAACACGGTGGTGTTGGCTCAGGATCAGGGGTATGGCAGCAAGATGACATGACAGGAGGAACTCTGAACTAGACGCATATCGTCAGAAGAACCTTACGTTCGATAGGCCAGGAGGTAAACGGCCTGCATTGCTCAATGCCAACCCTGTTGGGTCAATGACTAAACCCTGTTCAGTCCGCCTAAAACTTGTTCTTCCACATCATCGACTCGACAGGAAGGGGCGTGCGGTCGTTGTATTTCGCTGAACCTTTGGTGTTGTAAGGCGTGAGGATTTCCCCTTGGGTAAGGAAGTAAATCAGCTGGCCGACGGGCATGCCTGCATAGACACGAACCGGTTGTTTGACGGAAATCTCGAGGGTCCAGTAGTTACAGAATCCGACATCACCCTTTCCAGCGGTGGCGTGAATGTCCATTCCGAGCCGACCGACACTGGATTTTCCTTCAAGGAAAGGAACCGCTGCGTGGCTCTCGGTGTATTCAACGGTTGATCCGAGGTAGTTAATTTGAGGTTCGAGAACGAAGCCCTCCTCAGGGATCTCAAAATGTTCGATTTTGTTGTGCTTTTTAGCATCAAGAACACGGTTGCTATAGGTCGCGAGGTGCTTGCTGAGATGCACGTCGTAGCTGTTCGTTCCCAGGCAGGAGCGATCATACGGTTCAATAACGATTTCACCTCGCTCCATTGAGGCGAGGATTTCGGAGTCAGCAAGAATCATAGGTCACCGATAGTAAAATTGGCGCCTCTGAGCAAGGGATTTCTCAGCGATTCAAATGAGGGAATTTTATTTTTCAGGCAAAACTCTTTGCCTCAAGAGGACTACCAAGGCACCATGCCGACGATATGAGCAACCAAGCACCTTTGATCATTGCCATCGATGGCCCTGCGGCGTCGGGGAAAAGCACCGTAGCGAAACGAATTGCAGCGGAGCTCGAGGCTGTCTTCGTGAATTCAGGGGCGATGTACCGGGCTTTTACGTGGTGGGTGCTGGAAAATGAAGTCGATCCTTCCGATCCGGGTGCTGTTGTGGCTTTGCTGGGTAAAACGCAGTTGGAGTCCGGTGAGAGTGATCGGGTTGGCACGGTTTCAATCAATGGGAAACTGATGAGCCGTAACGAATTGAGCGAGGAGCGGGTGAATTCCAATGTATCTGCCGTCGCTTCTGTTCCCGAGGTGCGCGAAAGGCTCGTGAGCGAGCAGCGTGAGTATGCGGAGTCAAACAGCGTCGTCATGGAGGGCCGTGACATTGGCTCGGTCGTCTTCCCGGATACGCCATATAAGTTTTACATTGATGCTTCCCCTGAAGTTCGTGAGCAGCGTCGTCGGGCGGAAGGAATCGAGGATTCGATTCTGGCGAGGGACAAACAGGATTCGAGCCGTAAGGCTTCGCCTCTTGTTATCCCCGATGATGCCATCGTCGTAGACAGTTCCCACATGGGAGTTGATGAAGTGGTTGGGGCCGTCCTCATGGCGATTCGCGAAAAACAGAGCTAGACTGCTATCGGAATTGATCCGGCTTGCCATGGACTGAATTCTTTCTTTAGGATTCAGATATGTCCGATATTACTTCACAGACTTCTCGACGTCGCTTTCTTGCCACTGCTCCGGTCGCTGCGCTAGGAGGCCTGAATCTCATCACGAGTTGCAAAGCGCCTTCGCGCCCCGGAAGCGGAATCATAGTCGGGGAAGGGGAACATCAATATGAGGTGATTCACAGCTGGGCGAACCTTCCTGACAAATACACCTGGCAAATCACTCACAACGTTGCGGTCGACAGTGAGAACCGTCTCTATGTGATTCATGAGGGCAATCATGCGCAGCAGGATCATCCGGCGATTTTCGTTTTTGATGAGAATGGGGACTTCATCAAAGCGTTTGGAAATCAGTTTCAGGGCGGAGGCCACGGGCTCGAAGTGCGGAAGGAAGCTGACGGCGAATTTCTCTATGTGACCGGCTACCAGATGCTGAAGACCTTTGCCAAAATGACGCTTGATGGCGAAGTTGTGTGGCAAAAATATGCGCCGATGGAGTCCGGTGTTTATGCGAAAGGGGAGGACACAAATCCGGAAAAGGTATGGGGACGCGACCGCTTCATGCCAACGAACTTTGCCTTTCTCGATGATGGAGGGTTTTACCTCGCAGATGGTTACGGCGCTCACACGGTGCATCAATATGATGCCGACGGAAACTGGGTCGCGAAGATTGGATCATCAGGCAAGGGCGATGGCGAATTCAACACGCCGCACGGTCTCTGGATGGATACGCGCAAAGCAGATGATCCGCTCATGGTCGTCGCTGACCGGGCAAACGGTCGCCTCCAGTGGTTCGATCTCGAGGGCGCGCATCGCGAGACGCTGGATGGATTCATCTTGCCGGCGAACCTTGATCGCCTTGGAGATCTGTTGTTAGTCCCTGATCTCAGCGCCCGTCTTACTTTATTGGATGGGGAAAACAACATCATTCATCTCGGCGAAGACCCCGCGTGGCGTGAAGAAGTTT
>JAOFXR010000107.1 GCA_028047635.1 Verrucomicrobiales bacterium | reverse complement strand
TCCAAAAATCTGTTTATCGTCATGGCATGTTGACTATTCTCGGCGACCGCTCTAATCAAGTTCGATGCGATGGCATTGCGCGGCGGAGCTTTCTCAAGGTGGGAACGTTTGCAGGAATTGGCAGCAGTTTTTCGCTGGCTGACCTTTTGCGAGCGGAAGCGATTGCGGGCGTGGGATCGAGCCACAAAGCGATCATCAATATTCACCTCGACGGAGGGCCGTCGCAGATGGATTTGATTGATCCGAAGCTGGATGCGCCGTCTGATTTACGGAGTCCGTTTGGGTCGGTTCGTACCAATTTGCCAGGGGTTCACCTTACTGAACTGATGCCGAAAGTGGCGTCGATAGCGGATAAGTTCGTCTTCCTTCGTTCGCTGGTTGGGTCGGCGGCTCGACACGATGCCTTTCAATGTCAGTCGGGATTTGCAGAACGCGATTTGCAGGGCATCGGCGGGCGTCCGGCGATGGGCTGTATTGTGAACAAGATGCTCGGAAAGCCGGATGATCCGATTCCGGCGTTTGTCGATATTCTGCAGGGCAGGGGAAAGGTTCGGAACTCAGCGCGGCCGGGATTTCTCGGGCCGGTGCACCAGCCATTTCGACCGGACATTTCAAAGTTCTTTCATCGCGAATTGGAAGCATCGATGAAAGGGGAGTTGAAACGGCTTGGCGCAAAGGGGCAGGGGACTCAGCTGGGTCTGACCGAAGGACTGACGATGGGGCGATTGGAAGATCGATCGGCCTTACTTTCAAATTTGGACACGCTGAAACAGAAGTTGGATCGCGGCGGTGGCCAGATCGCGGCGATGGATGAATTCAACCAACAGGCGATGAATATTTTGACGTCGGGGCGATTGGCAGAGGCAATGGATTTGGAAAAAGAAGATCCTAAAGTGCTAGCTAAATACACGCCGAAAATGCGGGAGACAGAGCTTGCTCAAGTGACGAGTGAAGGCCCCATGGCCGCGCGGAAGATGTTGATGGCTCGGCGCCTCGTCGAAGCCGGGGCGCGAGTGGTGAGTGTCTCGATCAGTGACTTTGATACTCACCGGAACAACAATGCGCGGATGCAACAGCTCGGTCCAATTCTGGATCATGCGCTGTGGGCGCTGGTTACGGATCTCGATGAGCGCGGAATGCTCGATGATGTGACGATTGTGGCCTGGGGAGAATTTGGCCGCACGCCGAAATTTAATGCGAATGGCGGGCGTGATCATTGGCCAAAATTATCGATGGGCATGATGGCCGGAGGCGGTATGAATGTCGGTCAAGTGATCGGCGCATCGGACCGCAGCGCGGCCGAGCCTACTGAGCGCCCGGTGCATTTTCAGGACGTGTTTGCGACTCTGTATCACAATCTTGGAATTGATCCGAAAAGCGCTCAGTTGATCGACCCTTCCGGAAGACCACAGTATCTCGTCGGCGAAGGCGAGGTGATTCGTGAATTGGTGTGATGAGTCTAACTAAGCCCTTTTTCTGCGTTCTACTCAACCAGGTCAATCCGGCTCCAGTATGCGGCCTCGGGGGCCCAGTCACTGGCTCGGTTTTCCAGTTCGATTTTGATCGTTTCTCCCGCGTGTTTCGTTAGATCAAATTGAAACTCTTGCCAGGATGGGGCTTCGATGGGTTTTTGCAGAACTTCGTCACCAGCTATCCTCACGACCAGGGTCCAGTTTCCTTTCGGGTGATTGTTGACTGCGAATGCAAGGGCGGTCTTTTTCCCTGCGGGTATATCAACGCTACGAGATAAAACGCAGGGAGTATCTCTGCTAAGCGGGTGGGTCAGCAGAATATTTTGCGTCCGCCCCATTCCTTTCGCAGGCCTGGTTTCAATGCTGGTCCGCCCCCTTTTTTGGATATTGCGGGGTCAGTCAAAAAATCTGAACTAATAGTAGGTGATGAGTCAGATAAGGTGGTGGCAATTTTTTGAGTCAAGATTTTTTGACCCCATGAACATCAATACGCCGCACCCAGTCTCAATCGTTTCCCTCGCCTTAGTTGCCTTCCTATTTGGATCGGCCGCTTTGCACGCCCAGAAGGCCGCCGATGTATCGGGTCCATTGATCGGCCATGTCACGGCGGAACAGGCGAGCGTTTGGATGTTCATACCGAAGGGCTCGGAGGCTGAACTGAGCTATAGGAAAGAAGCAAAAGGCACCGATGACAAGATCGCTCCCTTCCAACCAATTGCCAATCCCGCCGTCGCCGCCCAAGACGCTGGTGGCATGCCGGTGATTGCGAAGCCGAAAGGATTGGAACCCAACACGGCCTATCAGTACAGTGTTCGCATTGACGGCAAGAACTCTCCACAGTTGACTGGGACTTTTCGCTCGGCGACCCCGGTTGGAAAGCCGGCTAAGTTTCGGGTGGCCTTGACCTCCTGCATGAAGATCGGTAAGCCGCAGGGATCTTGGACCCTGCTCCTGGCTCAGCAGCCCGATCTCCATCTCACCATCGGCGACACCCATTACGCGGACACCACGGAGCCGAAGGTCCAGTGGCAACATCATCTGCGCTACCGCCGCGAGAAGGAGTTCGCCGAAGTCCTGCGCAAGATCCCGACCTACTCGATGTGGGACGATCACGGTTACGGCCCGAACAATTCTGATGGCACCGCCAGTGGCAAAGAAAACTCGCTTCTCGGCTGGAAACAATTCTGGGCGAACCCTGCAACCGGAGCCGCATCAGTGCCCGGTTCCTTCTATAAGTTCAGCCGTGGCGAGGTAGATTTTTTTATGGTGGACGGTCGCTATCACCGCTCGCCTGACGAATCGCCGGACGATGCGGAAAAGCGCATGCTTGGCGACGCGCAATTCGAGTGGTTGATGGATGGGCTCAAATCCTCGCAGGCCAAGTTCAAAGTGATCGCCTCTGGCAGCACGCTCCAAGAGAGCGAGGTAGATGGCTGGCGCATCTACACCTTCGCGCGCCACCGGCTGCTCGATGCGATCAAGGCCGAATCGATCTCCGGCGTGATGTATTTTGCCGGCGATGTTCACAGGTCGCTCGTTCATGAACACCACGAATCCGAGCGCGTTGGCTACCCACTGATCGAGGTCATCTCCTCGGGGGTCGCCAATTCCAAAACGCTCAGTTTCGCCACCATCGACTTCGACACCGAAGCGAAAGATCCGAAGGTGCGGGTTCGGATCATCCACGGCGATGGGTTTGACGAATAGATCGACCGCATTTTTTCGACTATGATAACAACTCCACCCTTTCTCCCCCTGGCCCCCCTCAATCCCGGTAGGACCAATGCGCCGATAAGCAACCCTTGAAAAAGCGAATTCCTGTTAGTAAAGTGCCTGAGCTCGTCTTCTCAAATTCGCAGCTTGGCGATAAATAGAGATCTGCTTCTCCTCCGGGGCAAAGCTAGAGTCTCAAACAGCACCCTACCAACCCCGTAACATGCTTACTAATTTCCCAATTAATTTTTTATGCGTCCTGACAGCGCTATTGACTGCGTGCAGCAGCACAACCAGCCACCCGACCATTCAGCAAAAATATTCTCAGAAAATCGCCCAACTCCAACCAGGCATGTCTCCCGCAGAAGTCCGGGGCCTTCTGCCAGTCCGGAAACAGGGAGCTTCCTCGGAAAACAGAGAAACTTACGTCCTGAGAGACACCGCAGGTCTTCATCAAACCTTTGAGGAAAAGACCCCTAGTATCTTTGGCATACGGGCAGAGGAACTTCCCGAAATGAGACAGATGTCATTTTACTTCCAAAATGGAAAGCTCACTCACTGGGACAGGTAATTTTTGAGATTCCGTCCCCTATCCCTCCAATCCAAGTATGAAAAAATTCTCTATTCTAATCCAATCGTTCCTTCTTTGCCTCGGTCTCACCATGAGTGGATGTGCCTTCAAGCCGATGGATTACGAGCACAATCTCAAACTCGAGCAGGTAAAGACCGGCATGAGTGTGGAGGAGGTAAAGACGATCTTTCCCTCAATGAAGTTCTCTGGAGGCGATGCTTCACAGGAGATGTATACCTTCAGTGAAACCGACTACCGAGCGATTTCTTCAGTAGGAATCATCAACCGGACCGTAACCTTTTTCTTTGAAGATGGGCGTCTGATCAAGTGGGCTGCAGACCAAGGCCGCTCCATGTGACCAGCTTTCTGGTGAACTTCCGCTTGCAGGAAAATCTGAATGCCGACCTCAAAGCTGATCCTGATCGAGGGACTCAATC
>JAOFXR010000108.1 GCA_028047635.1 Verrucomicrobiales bacterium | reverse complement strand
CCCGTTTGCAGTGATCATTTTGCCATCAGGACCGATGATGATAAGACTGGGGTAGCCTTTCACTCCAAACGTTTGCGCAAGTGCGTCGGCACTGCGTGTTTTCGCTCCCGGGATAGTGAGCCAGGGCATTTTTGCCTCGCTCATATAGCTTTCCTTCTCCTCATCTGAGTTATCAAAAGAGACAAAAATCACTTCGAATTCGTCAGCATTTTGGTTCCTGAAGTTGACGAGCGTTGGGGTGAACTGACGGCAGGGAGGGCACCAGTGGGCGGAAAAATAGAATCCCAGTGTCTTTCCTTTGAGGGTCTCGAAGCTCACTGGCTCGCCTTTGGCGTTTTCGAATTCTATCCGGAGAGTTTTCTCGTCTTTCGCGTCTGCGGAAACAAAGCTAAGTCCCAGCATCGCCGCGCACAAAGCGGAGAAGGCTCTCCAGAAAGAGGGGGGGATGGAGGTCTTCATAGTAGTATCGTTCTCGGTTAGACGAACAAGCTTTCAATAACTTTCACTTATTTAGATACGTCGCTGGCCGCCTAATTCTTAGTGCGATCCGCCTTAAATCGTTTCGATGGTCCAATGGTGTCCCGCTGTGACAGTGGTTCAGAAGCACTCCACCAGCGAGAGGGAGCGCATTGGCCCGCTCAATCGATTCGGTGATGAGAGTGGTATCGACGTTGAAAATCCGGGGTGGAGGTTTGGGGTGATAGTGAAAATTAGAAAAGAGATCGCCCGCGAAGAGAATTTCGTGAACTGATGAGTAAAATCCGACATGCCCCAAGGTGTGACCGGGGAGGGAGACTACTTCGAGGCCATTCCAAAACGGGAGGGTGTCATCAGGCGATAGCCACTGGTCAACCCGGGGGATTTCGTAACGAAAAAGAGAACGTGCGGTTTTCTCAAGTGCGCCGCAGACTCTGCTCAGTCCCCGATAGGGGTAATTGCCTTCGATGTGATTTCGGTCGAGCAGGGGAGCGAGGACCAACGCGCCAGTGCGTTGTTGAAGCTCCGCGATATGGAGCGTGTGATCGATGTGACCATGAGTGATGATGATCTGTTTTACCTCGGAGAGGCTTCTTCCCGCGCTTTCCAGAAGGGCAGCGGTCTTTGCCGGTGTGTTGGAAAGGAAACCTCCGTCAATTAAAGTGATCCCGTCATCCTCCAGCAGAGCGTAGTGATGAACGAGGCGTCCACGTAACTGAAGGCAATTTTCTACGACCTGAATCATGGTTGGAAATGAGGTTGATTCCATTCTTCTAAAATGGCAAGAATCGAGCATGGCAGATTATCATTCATTCCCTGACGCTGATAGGCGAAATTTTCTAACAGGCTCCGCGCTCGCGCTCGGTGGTCTAGTTGCCGCAGAAGCCTCTACCGCGGTAGCGGCTGAGACTCCAAAGTCTTTCAAGCTTTGTCTGAACATGTCTACCATCCGGGGGCAGGAGTTGGATGCAGCCGAAGAGATCGAGATTGCCGGCAAGGCTGGCTACGATTCGATCGAGCCCTGGTTTCGCCGCATCAAGGAATACACTGAGAATGGCGGATCGCTGAAGGATTTGAAGAAGCGAATCGATGATCATGGACTCACGGTCGAAAGCGCGATTGGTTTTGCGCCATGGGCAGTGAACGACCCTGACAAACGCGCAGCCGGCCTTGAAGAAGCTAAGCGCGACATGGACACAATTGCTCAATTGGGCGGCATGCGCATCGCGGCTCCTCCCGCCGGAGTCAGTAAAAAGGAAGTCGTGACGCTTGATGATGCAGCGGACCGCTACCGGGCTTTACTGGAATTGGGCGACGAAATGGGAGTGGTGCCTCAGGTGGAAATGTGGGGCGGTCATCACACCATCGGGACGGTGGAAAAAGCGCTTTACGTTGCGATTCGTGCCGGCCATCCCAGCGCCTGTTTTCTGGGAGATGTCTATCACACCTATAAAGGCGGTTCTTCTTTCGACTCTATCCTTCTGATGGGACCTCACGCACTGAAGAACTATCACATGAACGATTATCCTGCGGATCCACCGCGCGAGACAATCAACGATTCGCATCGCGTCTACCCTGGGGATGGGATTGCTCCGATTGTCGACATCCTCAATAAGTTCAAAACTATTGGCGCCTATCCAGCGCTATCACTCGAGCTTTTCAATAAGGACTATTGGGAAATGCCGGCGCTTGAGTGCGCTAAAGTGGGACTTGAGAAAATGAAAGACGTGGTTGCCGCCGCGGAGTAAAGCAAGCTGCAGGCAGGAGTGTCTGCAAATCCCAAACTCTACCTCTCGCAGCGATAGACGAACGCCGGAGGTAAATTTTTCCAGGCGGTTGGGCTTTGTTCCACCGATGAAAAATTGGTCTTCAAGAATTTTCGGAATCGCTGCCCAGCGGGAAGAAGAAGACCCTGCCAATAGGCAAAGGTTGCGAATTTCCCACCCGGAGGTAGGACTTCAAACATTGCCTCGAGGCACTTGTCCTGCAGTTCTGGTGAGAAAGCAGCCCAGGGAAGGCCGCAGATAACCGCGTCCACTTTGTCTCGACCCTCGGCTTGCACTAAAGTGGCTACCTCAGAAACACAGGCCTCAATCACTTTCACATCGGGGCAGCGTTGCCGGGTGATTTTAGCCAGTTCCGGATCCCGTTCGATCGCAAAAAATGTGGTCCCCGGAGAAATGCATTTCGAAATAGCTTCCGTAAAAACGCCTGTTCCAGGCCCGTATTCGACGATGCATTCCATGGAGTCCCACTCGAGCCAGTCGATCATGAGGCCGGCTAACTGGTCCGAACTGGGAGCAATCGCACCGACCTGTGAGGAGTTGCGGGCGAACGCTTTGAGGAAGCTGGCGTGGTGGGACATGAGAAAAATGAAATTCTAGGCTGATTGTTTCGCAAGCGAGGTTTCCAGGTTCAGTTTCACTATCTGCCCCATCGTTTCACAGGGGGTGAAAGCGCTGGTCTCGTGATATTGATTGAGTCCGTCGCGCAAAATTTGCACATGTTCGTCAGGAGCCAATTCTTCCGGCATCATCGCTTCCCATAGGGCAGCCAACCTGATTCTGGCCAGCGTGCAGCGACGATCAATCAGGGTTCTTTCCTCTTCCTGATACTGGCGCATCGTCTGGTAATTAAGTTTTGTCGTGCAGAGATTAACGACAGCTTCATTTTCCAGAAAAGTCTGGGGGAGATACATTTCCTTGTTTCCCTCATAACTCTGTTGATCAAAGTCGATTGCTCTCACTCGATACTGAGCATCTTCAAAATCAGGAGTGATATCGACGACATAATTGTAGCTTCGCATATCTCCTAACAAGCGCACAAAGCTTCGTTCGTTGAATTTTACAAACTCCTTTGCGATCCTGACTTGATTTGTTTCGGGGCGATCAAAATATTCGGCGATGAACGTGTCGCCGGGGACTCCCGCGATGTGCTCTTCGATGAGGGTGTTACCGTTCACGAGGTAGTTGATTCGATTCGGTGATAATAGGTGTTCGAGTTCGAGTCCGTAGAGTCTCGATGCGTCGGCGATCTTAACGTAAAAATGGTCGTAGTTATCGTTGTATTGATTGACGATTCGAATGCGAAAGGGGCGTGAGTTTCCAAAGTCGCAAAAATCGACCCGCTCCATCACGAGGTGATCCTGAGTCTTTGGCGCATTGGTTCTCAGCGCCGAGTAAATTCGCGTGAGTTTCGTGTTCAGTTCTTCGCGAATCGCCGGTTCGTAGAACACGGTTTTCCAGAGAGTGTCGTTCCCATCTCTGTCAAATAGTGGAAACAGTTGGGAGTAACGGTGCAAATCTTCGTAGAGCTCAGGAAAATCCATCGTTCTCCCGTAGGATTCGAGATAGGAATTAAATCCCTCGCTAACAGGATAGAACTTTTTGCGCTTGAGATTGATATTCACTTTGAGTGATGGGTTGAGAGTGAAATAGGAGTCGGGAAGAGGAGATCGCTGCGGTAAATTACTCCGATTGACTCTCAAGCGTGGGCCAGATATGGAACGTTTTGAATGCCTCTTTGTAGAGCGTCTCAAGTCGAGCAGGAAGATCGCTGTTCTCCATGGAGAGGGGATTGGTTTCCGATGGATCAGCGACAAGATTAAAAATCTCAAACTCGGCGGGGACGGCGCCTTGAGCGCTTGAGACATTAGATTGGTCCAGTTGCGAGGTG
>JAOFXR010000106.1 GCA_028047635.1 Verrucomicrobiales bacterium | reverse complement strand
TCCTATGACAAACCGTCAACGCTCGCACCGGAGACGGAAGACATCATTGTCAATGCCGTCGCCGGGCTCGCTGGCGGACGCCCTGACAAAAGCGCAAAGAGCGTTCCCCCACGACCACGTCCCAACGATGAACCGTTGACGCCGGATGAAGCGATCGCCTCAATGCACACCAAGCCGGGGCTGAAAATCGAACTGGTCGCAGCCGAGCCACTCGTGATGGATCCGGTTGCATTTGACTGGGGGCCGGATGGCCGTCTCTGGGTCGTTGAAATGCGTGACTATCCGAATGGCCTGACCTGGAATGGACTCGACGATCCTCTCAATGTTCCCGGAGGACGCGTCAAGGTACTGAGTGACACCGACAACGACGGACGCTACGACAAAGCAGAGATTTTTCTCGATGATCTCCCCTACCCCACCGGCGTAAAAGTATGGGATAAAGGAATCCTCGTGACGGCGGCTCCGAACATTATTTACGCAGAAGACACGAATGACGACGGCAAAGCTGACCTCCAAAAAATCTGGTATGAGGGCTTTGCCAAATCCAATCAGCAGCACCGCGTCAATGGACTCGCCTGGGGTCTCGACAACTGCTTGCATGTCGCCAACGGAGATGGCGGAGGAGTCATTCTTTCCAAAGAGACCCGCGATGAAGTCGACATCCGCGGTCACGATTTACGGATCAATCCTTTTACGAAAGCACACGAGCCCCTCTCCGGCAGAACCCAGTGCGGTCGTTACCGGGATGACTGGGGGAATTGGTTCGGCTGCAACAACAGCAATCCGCTTTGGCACTACCCGATGCGCTATTCGCTCTTGAAGCGGAACGACGCGCTCTCTCCTCCGTCCGCTACCGTCAGCGTCCCAAGTGAGCCGGGTGCAGCACCTGTCTTTCCGTTGAGCGCCACCCTCGAGCGCTTCAATCAACCCGACCGGGCAAACCGATTTACCTCGGTGTGTGGTCCGGCAATCTATCGCGACACCGCACTCGGGGCAGGGTTTTCGGGGAACGCCTTCATCTGTGAACCGGTTCACAACTTGGTCAGTCGACAGGTGCTTTCACCGCGAGGAGTCACCTTCAGCTCAGATCGCGCCTTTGATGAACAGGACAGTGAATTTCTCGCTTCGACCGACACGTGGTCCCGCCCGGTTTCGGTTCGAACAGGACCCGATGGGGCGATCTGGGTCGCAGACATGTATCGACTCGTGATCGAACATCCCGAGTGGATTCCCCACGATTGGCAAGAGAAAGTCGATATTCGTGGCGGCAGCGATCTGGGACGGATCTACCGTATTTATCCGGAGGGAGCCAAGCCGGGTACGATTCCAAAACTCGATCAACTAACCAACACCGAATTGGTCTTCCAGCTTGAAAGCTCAAACGGGACGATTCGGGATCTGGTTCACCAAATGTTACTGTGGCGAATAGCGGACGACGCGGCTCCCGCATTGTCGGCAATGGTTAAAAAAGGGGAACTACCGACGGCGCGACTTCATGCCCTCTCAGTTCTCGATGGCTTGGGAGCTATCGATGCGAACATTTGTAAAATCGCATTGGAAGACAATCACTCCGGCGTTTTGAAAAACGCGATACGGATCGCGGCCCGCCACTTGAATGGAGATGAAATCATCGCCGCTACGAAAAGCTCGTTAGCTGACCCGGTTGTTGCACAAGAACTCGCCGGCGTCCTCGGTGAATTCAACGATACTAATTCAATCCAAACTCTCGCCGGAATATTGTTACAGCACCGGGACGAACCCTATGTCTCGGCGACCGCTTACAGTTCGATGAGCCCCGAAAACATCAATACGGTCATTGAAACCCTCAGCCTCGCCTACACCGATGGAGCCCTCTACACCAAGACCTTAGCTACTTTCCCCTCAGTCAAGGCGCCTTCCAATGCTCAGATCAAAACAATCGCTTCGATGGCAAGTCGATGGAAATCCGATTCCGGCATCAAGAAACTATCGGCCACTGTCACCAGTAGCGACGAACCACCCAAATTCTGGCAGATCGCTATTCTGGTTGGACTGCTGGAACGCGGTGCCACCCTCGAAAGCCTCAGCGATAACCAGTCCGAGCAGGACACCTTGCGACAGATTTTCAAAGGCACCCGGAGCCTCGCAGGCAACACCAAAATCCCCGAGTGGCAGCGACTTGAAGCGATGCGCTTGTTGAGTTGCAAAGCCGTCTTCGACCCAAAATCGGATATCACTCTTTTTGCGAACTACATCGCTCCCCAATATTCACAGCAAACTCGCACAGCGGCTTTCGAGGCACTGGGAAGGACCTCCGATCCTTTAGTAGCGGAAGCCCTCATCAAAAGCTGGGCCTCGTTCGGTCCGGCTGATCGGGCAACGGCTCTCAAACTTCTTTTGAGCCGACCAACGTGGACAAAAAATTTCCTAACCGAACTCGAAGAGCGAGTCATCCCCGTCGCACAAATCGATGCAACGACGCGCCAGCGACTCACCGAATCCTCTGACGACGCGGTCCAGGCCCGAAGCCGGAAACTGTTTCAATCAGCGAGCAATGCAAGCCGCGCTCAGGTTCTCGAAGACCACGCCGATGTCTTAACCTTGAAAGGCGATCCCGCTGCAGGCCGCACCGCATTCGCGACAGCCTGCATTGCCTGTCACGCTCTCGAAGGCGTAGGCAACGCGATAGGACCTGACCTCGCAGCACTGACCGATCGATCACCTGAAGCGATGCTGATCGCGATTCTCGATCCGAACCGTGCCGTCGAAGACAAATACGTAAACTATGTCATCTCAACCAAAGAGAACACCCAACACCTTGGCCTCATCAGTGAAGAGAGCGCAGGAGGAATCACCCTGCGTGCAGGGGATGGAAGCGAACAGAAACTGCTCCGCGCTGATATTGCTTCGATGGAGTCCATGGGAGTATCGCTGATGCCCGACGGTCTTGAAGCGACCCTATCCAAACAGCAAATGTCTGACTTGATCGCCTACCTCGGAGATCTTGGTTCATCATCGAAAAAACCGGAGCCTCCGCTTTCCGCCCGGGTTGGTCCCAACGGAAAAGGAGTCATCGAACTTCGCGCCTCCAAATGCCGGTTCTCAGGTGAAAAACTCGAGTTCATGCCGGAATACGATGCGCTCGGATGGTGGTCAACCGAAAGCGATCGGGCCGAATGGACTGCCGTGCTTGACCGTCCCGGAAAATACCGAGTCGAGTGGGACTACTCCGTTTCCCCGAAAGCAGCCGGCAATCAATGGCAACTGCTCGCCAACGGAGAACAGGTTTTGAAAGGCATCGTTGAAAGCTCAGGAGGCTGGGAGGATTTCAAGACAACCGAGCTCGGAGAATTGGCCCTGGCCGGCGGCGACAATAAAATCGTGGTACGCTCTCTCGGCGAGATCAATCAAGCGCTCATGGATCTCCGCGCGATCCGCCTCATTCCGATCAAGTAGGCTACGAAAATCAGCAAGCGGATACGCGATTGGCAGGTTGATCTCACAAATCCATCCCTCTACGATGATTCCATGAATCAGAAACCCTCTCGTAGATCTTTCGTCAAGACCTCCATCGGCGCATCCCTCGCCGCACCATGGCTGGGTTGGAAAACGACCGCCAATGCAGGGAAGCCGAGTGACCAGATCAGCTTCGTTTGTTTCGGAGCCAACGGGCGCGCCTGGGCGAACATCAAGGAAATGACGGCGCAAGTGCCGAATGCAAAACTCGTCGCGGTAGCCGAGGTCGACACGACACGCACCAATCACGTCAAAGAGCATCATCCCGACGCAAAGATTTATCAGGACTGGCGCCAACTTCTCGACAAAGAGGAGAACAATTTCGATGCAGCCATTGTCGCGACTCCCGACCATTTGCATGGCCCCATCGCGATGAGCACGATGCAGCTCGGAAAGCACACCTACAGTGAAAAGCCACTCACCCGCACCCTTCATGAATGTCGCTCGCTTCAGGAATACGCTGCTGCCAATCCCAAGCTCGCAACCCAAATGGGTAACCAGGTTGCTTCCGCGGCGTCGAATGGGAAAAGTGTTTCGCTACTTCAAGAAGGCATCGTAGGGAAAGTTAAATCCGTTCATTCCATCAATTCCAAGTCATGGGGCCAACTCGGCGCGCTCGAAGGCGCCGTGTCTGCTCCGCCCGAGAACATCGACTGGAATATTTGGAACGGCGTTCGCCCTGTCGCAGACTACATCGACAAGGAGTATCACCCGTTCCAGTGGCGTAAGCGCCTCGACTACGGAACCGGGACACTCGGCGACATGGGGTGCCACATTTATCATCCCTGGT
>JAOFXR010000105.1 GCA_028047635.1 Verrucomicrobiales bacterium | reverse complement strand
TGATCGTTCCATTCATTGTCGCCCGGAACGATGAAGGTGGGGATATGGTTGTTGGTTTTGAAAAGATCGGCGATTTTCTGGTACTGTGATTCCGGCCAGTCTTTTACTTTGCCTGTCACGATATCACCGCAATGAATGATGAAATCGCTGGTGGGATTTTCGTTTTCCCATTTGAGCTGCCTCACAAGTGCGACTTCAGCTTCGGGGGTGTAGGGGCCGCAACCCATGGCCGTGAATTTGAGGCCGTCGGGTTTCACGGAGGGATCGTCGAAGAGCTGCCGGATTTTGGTTTCGGCGTTCTTTTTCCAGTTTTCAGGAACGGATCTTCCGAAGGTTGTGACCATTTTCCAAGTGCCGTTGAAACCAGCGGGAACCGTTTCGTTTGAAAAACTGGTGAGGTAAAATTTTCGGTAGGTGTCGGGAACGTTCCAGATTTTTGAGGAATGCGCGGCCCCATCGAGGGCGGGAGTTGCGAGGATTTTGGAAACGGCGAATTGGTTACTTGTCGGGTCAAAAACGGCGGTCCAGGGAGCTGGGGCGTTGATGAAAAATTTGCGATGATTCTCTTCGAGGTTGTTTAGTTCCCCGGAGATTTTTTTCCCCTTGGAATGAGTGTAAAACTCTGAAATTTCCGGTTTCCATGCATGCATGAAGTGGTAGACGAGCATAAGCGGCGTGTCTTTGTGTGCTCGGATAGTGGCGGTTTCATAGAGTTTTTTGTCGTAAATTTCGATGATGGACTCGAGGTCGAAATCGCGGATTTTAGAGGTTCGATGTAGTTTAAAGCTCCGGTCTGCTTGAATGGTTTCACCGGGGTTTTCGATCTCTTTGCCATCGACGAAAAAGCTGAGTGATTGCAAATTTTCGGGTTCGTTTTCGAGGTGACCGGTTCCGATAAAGCCAACTTCGGGAAAGTTAAAAACGGTGCCGTAGGCGCTTTTCTCGGTGGTCATCGGGGTTTTCCGATAGTCGATGCGTCCCGGAGTCCATTGGGATTCCTGCCGAAGTAGGAGTGAAATCTCGCCTGCGTGAACCGTGATTCGCAGCAGATCGGGGCCGAGATTGGGTTTGAACGGTTCTTTTTGAGCCAATGCCTCGCTGGCAAAACCGAGCAATGCAAAGAAGATAACGAAGGTAAAAGGGCGCATGAACGGAAGGTATGATGGTGCGTTAAAAAAGAAAGAACCGTTCATCTCCCACAAGTTGTGAAGGGCTTCACCTGCAGAACAACTCACTCATTCACGCAAACAGATCCAACACCGGCTCGCCTTTATGCGCGACGGTGAAGGGCCGTTTGCTTGGGCTGTAGAGAACTTGATCAAGCGGCAAGCCCATCGCATAGGCAATCGTTGCGTTGAAGTCGGGAATCTCGACGGGATTCTCGATCACGTTCTCGCCGCCTTCGTCGGTTTTGCCGAAAACGAATCCACCCTTGAACCCGCCACCGGCGAGCACTGAACTGAAGGCCTGGGGATGGTGATCGCGACCGGCATTCTCGTTGATACGCGGGGTCCGTCCGAACTCGGTCGTGAGCACGACCACCGTGTCATCGAGTTTTCCGATGCGCTCCAGATCCGCGAGCAACGCTCCCATTGCCTTATCCAGAATAGCGCACTTCTCAGGCCCTGAGATGAACATGCTATGATGCATATCCCAGTCGTTATAGCTCACCTCCACGGCACAGACATCGTGTTCGATGAGACGTCGGGCCAGCAAACACCCCTGACCGAAAGCATTCGACCCATAGCGTGCACGGGACGCTGAGTTTTCTTCCCTTAGGTCGAACGCTTGCAAATCTTTGCTCTGCATGATGCGGACCGCGTCGTCATACATTTGGGTGTAGGCGCGGACTTGCTTGACGTCGTAGCGCTGGTGGAATTCGGTATCAAGTTGGCTCGCGAGCTCGAGATCTTCGGCGAGCTGCTCCTGATCCATCCCCCGGAGCTTTGAGTTCTTCAGGCCGGAACTTGGATTGTTAATCGCGAGCGGCTCAAACTCTGGTTCGAAAAATCCACCGCCCCCGTTGATCCGGCTGTTGCCACCGATAAAAACAGAACCGGGAAGATTCGGGTTCATGCGACCTTTGAACTTGAGTGCCCAGGCGCCGAGTCCGGGGTGGCGGATCGTGGCACGTGGGTCGTAACTGGTGTGCATGAAGTAGTTTCCCTGACTGTGGGCTCCAGCGGTGGAAGTCATCGAATTCACGATCGCGAGCTTGTCGGCCTGAGTCGCGAGGGAGGGAAAATACCCTGAGATTTTGATGTCATCGACGTTGGTGTCAATCGTCCTCGTTGGTCCCTGATACTTGTGCTTAGGCTTGGTGTCGAAGGTATCGATGTGCGACATCCCTCCACCCATGTAGAGGTAGATAATGTGTTTGGCCGCTCCGACGCGCCCCGGCAGTCCGAGGCCTGCTCCGGATGCGGCTCCTGCGCGATTCGTCATTCCAAGTGCGCCGACTCCAAGGAGCGCTTTCGCGGTTCCTTCCATGAATTGGCGGCGGTTCAGTTCGTTCGCATTGATGGCTGAGTTCATAATTATTAAAGGAGTGTTAGTTTTGGGGCTGCGGAGACGGGGAAGGAATGAGGATTATTGGACAAAGATAAACTGCTGAGTATTTAGCAGAGACCAGACAATGCGCTCGTAGGCGCTGTCGCCCTGCTTTTCGACTTTGCTGAGTAAGAGTTCCCGTTCGCGCCCGGTTGGTTTGCGAGTAAGCATCGCCTGGAAAATCATATCGATCTTCTCTTCCGCATCGCCCGCTGCGTGGACACGACTGCCGAAGACAGCGAAGGGGTTCGTCAGCGCCTCACTGATCGTTCCGTTGAGAAAATTAAGCGCCTGAGGCACCGAGGCATGATCTGCGGCGTTTTCGATTACCTCGCGATCAGACTGACCGAACTCGCGGAGAAAGTGGCCTCGTTTCGCAGGAGATTCCAATTCTGAAGCCCGTGCCATTCCGCTGACGAGTTCCGTGTAGTCCTTGTATGCTTTCCTCTGACGAGTTTGCCAGTCCCTTGTCTGTTTTTTGTCGAGGTTCGCAGGAGCCTCGGGCATCACCGGCTCCGGTAGCTTGGTGAGAACGACACCTTTGCCCGCATTGTTCGATGACATCATGCCGCCTGACATCTTCATTTCTGACATGCCCATCGCCAGCAGTAGATCGTCTCCTTCGACGTTCTCACCCACGTTGCGGTAAGCAATCTCCGCCACGATTTCATCACTGCTTTCTCTGACCTCGTAGTATTCCTTGTTCAGCTTTTTGTAGAGATCTTTTTCACCTGCCTCACGGGCGGCATTCATCTGGACACGAAGCGCCTCTTGTTTCGGTTTCAAGTCCTCGAACTCCTTCGCAATTTCCTCAACCATCGCGATGTAGTCTTCTACGGTGCGTTCCGCGAGGACATCGTGGATTCTCTTAACTCTCTCAATCGATGCGAGCTGGGACTTCAGGCGTGGACGGTAACCATCCGCTTCGGGCAATGCCAAACCGACAATGGAATCCCAAATCTGCTCGGCACTCATTCGACGAAGAGTCGGGCCGGCAAAATGATACGGCATACCGAGAACCAATTCTTCGCCGTTCGCAGCCCGCTGGTAGGTTTTAGTATTGTAAAGAACCTCCATGTATTTGCGCACATCGTAGTCGAGCGTGCGCATCATCTCTTCGATGTAAGCAAGGAGTTCGGGATTAGCGACGGGGGTATGGTCAGTTAAATCATCAAGCGGCTCAAAAACGCCGTGACCATAAACTCGCTTCCAGAGTCGGTTCGCGATCACTTTGGTGAAGGTCGGATTATCACGATCCGTCATCCACGCGGTGTAAGCATCGATCCTACTGTCATCGATATTCTCCAGATCAATATCACCACCGAACATGGTCGAGGCGGGAACGATGTCGTCCGGCTTCGCATCATCGTATTGGTAGTCGTGTGGGAGCTTGATATCGATCCCCCTTTCAACCGTGTGAACGAAACGCAGCCCATTGTATAGAGCGGCGTCCGCCTGCTCTACGGCACGGGAGTCGTGCTGGTAGGATTCTCTGGCCTCAATCGCCTTCTTTGCCAAAACCCGGAATTCCTTGTCAGTCAATTCGAGGCGCTCGAGGTAAAACTCATAATTTGGTTGTTTCACGTAGCGATCCAGCACCACCTGACTCCGAATTTCCGGAAAGCCTTTGAGGGGAACCGCTTTCCTTTGTAACTCGCCCTGCTGCTTGTTCCGGTAGGTTAGCATCGCTCTGCGATTGGGAAAATTGTCGACCCGGTCGGTCGCAGCCATTCCGTAAGAAAAAGCCGCCATCTTGAAATAATCCATTTGCGTCCACTTATCGAACGGATGGTCGTGGCACTGAGCACACTCGAGTCGTGTGCCCAGAAAAACCCGAACGGTATTCGA
>JAOFXR010000104.1 GCA_028047635.1 Verrucomicrobiales bacterium | reverse complement strand
GTTTTAATTACCCCTTCACAGATAGTCAGCCCGTGACAGCCGTCAATTGGCGCAACTACCGGTGAAGCAAATCATAAAAAAACGAAATGACCGGAATTTACCTAGAGGGAATAAATCGCAAATTACGAAAATAAGAGCCGGAGTTCCCCCAACTGTAAAAACCAATCGCACCGGTTCTTAACCTTGCCTCATCGACCGAGAAGTCTTCTTCACCGTCGAAATAAGCAGAGATCTTTGAGCCCTCCAAAACCAGACGAACCTCGTGCCACTCCCGCAATTCAAAGCCCTCTTTTACGCTCCCAAGAACACGGTAACCCTCTCCGTTTTTATGCGCTAATGTGCGATAGGGACGTTCAGCGCTCATTGACCACAAATAGAATTCTTCAGGTCCTTGATGTCTCAAAACGAAACCGAGCGCGTCGTTGTCTGTTGAGCGTATTTCAAAGGTGATCTCGCCATCTCCAAAATTCTCCGACCCGTCAAAAAGGAACAGACTTCCGGGACGCTCAGCAGCCGCTGTGTCTTTCATCGTGTCCTTTCCTCCTCTCATGACATTCGAGGTTTGTTCGATCACTCCGGCGTTGAATGTCCAATTGCTCACTGGTTTTGCACCCGGTGCATCAACGGCTCTCCATTTCCCCGCATCAAGAGGAACGAGAAAAGGGTCTATCTGAATCTGTTGTTCAGCGACCTGACTAGGTTGTCCACTTTCTCCAAAAGCACGCGCCCGCACCAAAGTGCTTGTCCTGATTTTAAGTGGCTCCTCGTAGATGGCAGAATCCGCTGAAGGTGCACTTCCATCCACCGTATACCGAATCACTTTTGTCGCGGATGAATCCGGTTTGATTTCAACGGAAACCTCACTTTTATCAAAAAACGAATCCGCCAAAAATTTCGGGGCTCGAATCCCCTTCGATTGAAGCGCAATCCACGACTGGTTCAGATAGCTGCATTTACATCCAGCGGTCGCGTCGGGCACAAGAACGAGACCACCTGCCGGAATCGCATTGATCCAGCAACCTGGACGAATCCCCCCATAATCTTCGGATTCTTCGTTTCGCGTCAGATCAAAATATCCAAGCGTCGCTGATCGAAAAACCATCATGTGGCGTGAGCCAGCCAAAATCCCGCACCCATAGGATCGCTTAAAGTTGAAGGGCCGCTCGCTTCCTGTCAAAACATCCCACGCGCCGCCTTGCGCATAAATGGTGTCCTTATTGAGAAGAGGACGCGAAGCGTAGTCCGCTTCCGTTTCCCACTTCAATTTCCCATCAGAGAGATCAAAAACCGATAGCCGACCGCCGACTTCGCTGGCGAGCCGAAACCTCGTCGCTTGATAGCTCATCATCACCGCATGATGCTCTTTCGAGATTGCGGCGACCGTTCCATAGATGTCATCTCTATTTCGCCAGAGTTCTTTTCCAGTAGGTGCATCAAAGGCAATCAAGCTCCCCGTTGGGTGAGCTTCCTCAGTTGCTTTCGCGTCCTTGGTTCGATCAAAAACCGCCTGAGCACGATCGATCAAAACGACGGCTCGATTTCCAATCGCAATCGTATTGTGACGAATCGAATGTTCTGCATCGTAGCGCCAAATCAGTTCTCCGGTTTTGGCATCGAGAGCAAAAAAAGTTTTCGATTCGGTTAGCTGCTCATTCATGTCACCTCCTGCACGAAAGCGAAACGTGGGAACATGGTCAGGATCGGAAAGCGACCCAAAAACCACCCCCTCGTCATAGGCAAGGTAGCCCCAAACCGTTTTCCCACTGCCTTTTGCTTTCGGCGCGGAAAATTCCGAAAGCAGCTCTCCCGTCTGCGCATCCAGCCGCAAACACTTGTCGTCGCGACGCACAAAGACCGCATCGTCCGAAACGCAATAGTTGCTGCCCGTTCCGCTGGTCCCCATCAAATGATCACCATCGAACGCCGTCAAAATCCCGGGGAGATCATACTTCCAGATCAAGTGACCATTGTAAGCATCCACAGCGATGAGGGTATTCAGCCCCTCCGAATACAGCACTCCTTTGTTAAAAAGCGGAGCAGGCGCGCGCCCATGACGCTGAGTCATGGATTGTTCCAAATCCGAAAACCACAGCATCCCAATCGGTCCCTGAATCAGTTCATCACCGGAGTTCACCGAATTCGCCGCATCTGCATATTGGTGTGTCCATTGTCCTGCGCCCTTCAATTCTCCGCGCTTGTGAACTTTCATCTTGCCGCGTGCTCCCGAGACAAAAGCCCCTCCCCACGGGCGCAAAACACGCTGCGCCTCCGTTCGTGCACCTGCGGAATTCTCACCCGTCATCGAAGCGGAAGACACGACGAGATTAGCGAAAAAATCCGGCAGCTTGGTTGCTTCAAGTTCCGCCTGAAGAAACATCACTCGAGATCCATAGATCCCTGCATCAATCGCATTTTCCCGAGCCTCATTAATTTTCTCAGCACTCGAATCAATACCGTAAACGAACAAATCAGTCTTTCTTGCCAGCTCAATCGCGAGTTGTCCATCGCCGCAGCCGATATCCAGCGCGTAGCCCACAGTGAGGTCACTCTTCTTGATGATCTCATCAACAGCACTGACAATTTCGGGATTGGGTTTCTGCGTGACGGTCGTTGGCTTTGCTGGATCTTTGTTCGTAGGACCCGCTCCAAAGCAGTAAATTTGCCCGGCATCGGTGCTGACAAACAGTTGCCCGTTCGCAGCAGCGAGTCCGTAAACTTTCCCGCCCACTTTGCTCGTCCAAGCTTTGGATTTGCCACCCGAATGAAAAACGTTCACTTCATTCTCGCCTCCGATTACGACCTTGTCCCCTGCCCCAATCGCGCTGATCGATTTCTTCTCGAAAGGAATCTTAAATATGCTCTCAAGTCCCTGGACCTTCTGCGCTTTCCCTTTTCTATCAATCATCTCCTTATTCGCCCAACGCTGTCCTACAAATGACTTTCCTGACATGCCCCCCATAATGTCACCCATCACCACATTGGGAGGTGACGTCACTGCACTGAGCAGTTCGCCGCTATTCTTGAAAAACGCACTCCCGTTGTTCACAAAGAATTCATCCGAAAGCATCACTTCTGATCCGCCCCGCTTTGTGTTTTCCTGAAGCGCGAGATATTGGAACGCACCTGTTCTACGATCGAACGAGGCAGGAACGGCCCGCCCCGTTGCCATGAAAATCTGATCCTCAGAAGCGACCAGATATCCCTGTGCCGCGACGCCGCTTTTCGCAAAAGCGCCTCCATGCGGCTGCCCCATGTAAATCGATCCCGCAGTGTCGTTCACCCACAGAACTTTGCCGGTCGCCGGGTCCAGAGCATAAAGGCTCACACCGTCCGACGGCCAAATCCCGACGGCAAAATATAAAACACCCTCTCGAATGACGGCACCGCCTCGTGCAGGCCAACGCGAGATAATTCGATCATTTCCAAGAATCAATTCATCCGCGGGGCCTCCCCGTCTTTTCCAAACCAGCGAGCCATCTTTGGCATTCAGGCAATACAAGAAGCCGTCATCACTCGTCGCAAAAAGCCGACCATCATGATAGGCCGGCGCAAAACGGACCGGTGCCCGCGTCGGGAACGTCCACCTTTCGACGCCCGTTGCTGCATCCAACGCATGAATCGAGCCATCGACGCTGTCTCCGAAAAAGACGAAACCTTCGGCAACGATAGGCTGAACGGCGCGATCAAACATCATCCGTTCAGATCGCGGCCAAGCAGGTAGCGGTGCAGCAGGGCGGACATGAACCCACTGCGCTTTCAAATCATCGGGCAGGCCCTCCTTCGTGAAGCCACTCCGCCCCGCATCATGCTGATACATCGGCCAGTATTCTGCGAGCAGGGATGGAAGAAAAATAGATGAGGCAAAAAGAACGACAAAGGCAAAACGCACAAAGTGCTTATAACCACCTCCGATGATGAGATTTCCCCGACGTCTTGACATTCCGAACGTTATGAGCGCCGATCCTCATTTCAAGGGGAGGATTGACGTGAGTTATCCAACCCGTTAGCAAAGGCTCTCAGGCATCTAAAGCTCCACGGGATGAACCGCACCATCATCAATTCGAAGGAGACAATCCCCGATTTCTCTGGCTTCGCTCATGCTGTGAGTAATGTGCAAAGCAGTGATCCCATGGCTCTTTACCATCTTCCGGATCAAATCGATCATCTCGCGATGTGTCGCCTCGTCAAGAGCACTGAGCGGCTCATCGAGACATAGAACCTGAGGCCGTGGAGCGAGTGCTCGTCCCAATGAAACCCGTTGGCGCTCTCCCCCACTCAGGCCGAAAGGTTTTCGATCAAGTAAGTCGGTGATCCCAAGCACCCCCGCGAGTTCATCTACCCGCTCCGCAATTTCTGCCTTTGACCACCTCCGGACTTTTGGACCAAACGAAAGGTGCCCCCGAACTGTCATCGTCGAGAAAAGTGTCGCCTCCTGAGGAACA
>JAOFXR010000103.1 GCA_028047635.1 Verrucomicrobiales bacterium | reverse complement strand
ATGCGCGGGCGATGGCGAGCGCGACGAGTAAAGCTCTGAAGCTCAAGCAGCGTGAGGTGCAGGTGTGCTCAACCGGTATTATCGGGGTGCCACTTCCCGTCGAGAGAATTGAACCGAAGATCCCACAGGCGGCAGCAGCACTTGGTTCTGACCTCGAGCACGCGGAGGCGGCTTCGCGGGCGATCATGACGAGTGATACGAAGCCTAAGGAGATTGCCGTTCAGACGAAAGTGAATGGGAAAATGGTGAAGATCGGAGCGATCGCAAAGGGCGCCGGAATGATCAATCCTCATATGGCGACCATGCTGTGTTTTGTCACAACTGACGCCGCGGTCTCCAAAGCGGAAATTGAAGCCGCAACCAAGGAAGCGGTGGACCTTTCCTTTAACCGTATTTCGGTTGATGGCGACATGAGCACCAATGATACCGTGATTGTGATAGCCAACGGCGCTGCTAAAAATGGTCAGGTGACTCGCGGCGGCAAAGGCAGTCCTGAGTTTCGACGCGCGCTTAATCAAGTCATGTTGGATCTGGCTAAGAAGATCGTTTCCGACGGAGAGCGGGTTACCAAACTAGTTGAAGTTCAGGTAAGGGGCGCGGCCTCCCATCTCGACGCGGAGCGTGCCGCGCGGGCGGTGGCGAATTCAAAACTCGTGAAGTGTTCCTGGAATGGAGAAGATCCGAACTGGGGCAGGGTCATTCATGCGGTTGGTTATTCGGGCGCACGAGTGAAAGAAGAGATGGTTGATATTTATTTCGGTGGGCTTCTTGCTGCCAAGAATGGTCTCGCTACGAAGACCGATATAGAGAAGCTATCAAAAGCAGTCGCTGAACCGGAATTCACCGTCGGGATCGATCTTCATATCGGAAAAGGGGAATACACGGTCTACACGGCCGACCTTTCGCCGGAGTATGTCCTTTTCAATCGGGAAGAATACGCGCTGAACCGCAAAAAGTAGAGGATTCGCCGGTGTCTCAAGGCAGAGACTATGCGCCTCCTCGAGCGCGGCGCGGTAGGCTGGTTTGCATCTTTTTCGAATTCCAGGGTGTCCGAATCTTCCCTTGCCCGAAACGGGTTTTCGGCGATGTTGGCGGCTTTCCTTTTCGATGGATAACAGTTTCCAGAAGCAGATCGATAAAGCAGCAGTCCTGCTCGAGGCATTGCCGTACTTTCAGAAGTTTCGAGGTGAGACTTTTCTCATCAAAGTCGGAGGCAGCGCGATGGACGATTCGGCGCTCGTGAGACGTCTTCTCCGAGATGTTGTTTTCATGGAAGTGGCTGGAATCAATCCAGTTATCGTGCACGGCGGTGGTAAAGCGATCTCTGCGGCGATGCAAGAGTCGGGGCTTGACGCGCAGTTTGTCGGTGGTCTCCGGATCACGACAGATGAGTCGATGGCTATCGTTGAGGAGACTTTGAGCGGTATGATTAACCCTGGACTCGTTGAGGGTATTCAAAGCTTTGGAGGCAAAGCAGTGGGTGTCCCCGGCAACGAAGCTTTTATTGGAGAGCGCATCAATGGATGGTCTCAGGATGAAAATCGGGAGGTGAGTCTTGGCCGAGTGGGGCGCGTTGTTGATTTTGATACCTCGCAAATTCACGCAGCGATCGCTACTGAGACCGTCCCGGTGGTATCTCCGGTTGCCTCAGAAGTGGGCACTGAATTGAGTCTCAATGTGAATGCTGACCTTGCCGCGAGTGCACTCGCGGCAGAGTTGAAAGCAGCCAAGTTGATTTATCTTAGCGATGTGTTGGGACTTATGCAGGACCCTTCGGATGAGTCGACTTTAATTAACTCGTTGAATGTGGGAGATGCTGAAGGCCTTATCGAAGACGGCACGATTGGCGGCGGGATGATTCCCAAAGTCCGCTCGTCAGTTGAGGCTCTCAATGCGGGCGTGGGAAAAGTTCACATGATCGACGGGCGGATTTCCCATTCGCTATTGTTGGAGATTTTCACCGAAGACGGAATCGGAACTGAAATTGTAAAATGAGTGACGCTAAAACCACTACCGAACTGACAGACGAGTTTCTCCTGGGGAACTACGGCCGATTTCCTGTCGCGTTTTCGAGAGGGCAAGGTGGTTATATTTTTGATGAGGAAGGGAACAAGTTCCTCGATTTTGCGACAGGCATCGCGGTGTGTGCACTGGGGCATTGTCCTCCGGTGATGCAAAAGGCGCTCACCGAGCAGGGCGGAAAGCTCATTCATTGTTCGAATCTCTACCAGATTCGTGAGCAAGCTGAGTTGGGACGGTTTGTGGTCGAAAGAATGATGGAGCGGCCCGGGAAGGTCTTTTTCTGTAACAGTGGTGCCGAGGCAAACGACGGGCTTATTAAGCTCGCCAGAAAGCGCGCCTACGACAAATTCGGCGCGGAGACAACGAAGCGGGATATTGTCACCTGCAGGCAGTCTTTCCATGGGCGGACCCTTGGTGGAATCGCGGCAACGGGGCAGGAAAAAGTGAAAGTTGGGTTCGACCCACTTTTACCTGGATTCCTTCATGTTCCTTTTAATGATCCTGCGGCACTTCGTGAAGCGGTATCTGAGAATACGGCTGCGATTCTCTTTGAGCCTATTCAAGGCGAGGGGGGGATTAACACTGCGACAGTTGAGTTCATGGCGATGGCCGATCGTTTGCGTGAGCAGTTTGATCTCCTGTTGATGTTTGACGAAGTCCAGTGTGGCTCGGGTAGAACCGGTGACTGGTGCGGATGGAGAACGCTTTTTGAACACACTGACATCATGGTCGAGCCGGATGCGGTGAGCTGGGCCAAGGGCTTCGGGGGAGGTTTTCCTATCGGATCTTTTTGGGCGAGTGATGATTGTGCCGGTTCGTTGGGACCGGGAACTCATGGCTCCACGTTTGGCGGGACTCCGCTTGGATCTGCCGTTTCTCTCGCTGTTCTGGAAGAGATTGAGCGTTGTGGCGCCCTTGAAAATGTGAAACGTCAGGAGGCTCGGATTCGTGAAGCTGTTTCTTCCTGGAATTGCCCGCTTGTAGAGTCATTGAGAGGCGTAGGCTTATTGTTGGGCTTTGTTTTAAATACAGATGAAATGGCCAATGTCCCCGGGTTTTCTGATTCGGGACAGACTCCTGCGTTGTTCGTCGTTAATGAAGTGATGAAGCAACATATGCTTACAGTTCCTGCGGGAGCTGATGTGGTGCGTTGGCTGCCTCGTCTTGATGTTCCCGATGCCGAGATTGATGAGGCATTGACTATTTTTCGCGAAGTCCTTGAAGGGCTTGTTTCCCGTTAGGTTCCCCATTTTTTTAGTTATGAAACACCTCTTAGGTATAGAGCAATTGTCAGCGAGTGAAATCGAATCACTGGTGGAAAAGGCTGTTGAGTTAAAGGCAAACCGCGGTCGGCAGACGGAGCATCCGCTTGCAGGCGAAACCTGGGCGATGATCTTTACGAAGTCGTCGACGAGAACCCGTGTCAGTTTCGAAGTGGGGCTCAATGAGTTCGGTGCCCGTCCGTTGTTTCTCAATGCTAACGATGTTCAGCTTGGCCGCGGCGAGCCGATTAAAGACACCGCTCGAGTTCTCGGGCGCATGGTTCACGGAGCCATCATCAGAACGTTCGATCAAGAGGACGTCGTTAATTTTGCCGACTATGGGAAAATTCCGACAATCAATGCGCTGACCGATGAAGAGCACCCTTGCCAGATTCTCGCTGATCTACTCACGATCCGGGAGAAGCTCGGTGGCTGGGAAGGAAAGAAGGTTTCCTTCTTCGGTGACGGCGACTGCAACATGGGCCGCTCGTGGGCGTGGGCATCGAAGCATCTTGGCTTTGAGCTTTGCATCGCTGCTCCCACCGAATTTCAGCCAGCGGATGAGTTCATGACTCGGCTCGGAAATGCTCCTGTCACGATCACGGACGACATGAGTGTGGCAGCGAAAGACTGCGATGTTCTCTACACGGACACCTGGGTGAGTATGGGGAAGGAAGAGGAAGCGGGCGAGCGGCTTAAAGTGCTGGCCCCTTTCCAAATCAACAAGGACGTCGTCGCGACAGCGAATGAGGGCGCGATTGTTCAGCATTGCCTCCCTGCCTATCGAGGCAAAGAAATCACGGAGGAAATCCTCGAAGCGCGTCAGGACGAGATTTTTCAGCAAGCTGAAAATCGACTGCATGCTCAAAAAGCGATTTTGTTGGCGCTTGCTAAATCCCGTTGATCGTATCCTTTGGGTGCGAGGTAGATTTTCGAACAGTGCGGCATTCTCAGCCGCTGATCACGCGCGGTTGAGCGAGACAGAATTGATATGAACCAGCGAAGCGATTTATGCGAATCCCACGGGGAGGAAGTGGCTAATACGATCAGTCATGGCCTTGGTGTGATCATGGGAACCTTCGGGTTGGTGATCATGGTGAAGCTCGCGATTCCTTTCGGAGCCTGGCACGTCTCCAGTGTGAGCATTTTTGGCGCAAGT
>JAOFXR010000102.1 GCA_028047635.1 Verrucomicrobiales bacterium | reverse complement strand
CGCGAAGTGGACCGGTGTTCCTCTCCAGCGCATGGAGGAGAAAGAAGCCGAGAAACTGCTCAAGATGGAGGACGAGCTCAAAACTCGCGTCATCGGACAGGACGAAGCGGTCACCGCGATCTCGAAAGCGCTTCGACGAAGCCGCGCCGACCTCAAGGACCCACGCCGTCCGATTGGTTCATTCATTTTCCTCGGCCCAACCGGTGTTGGTAAAACCTACCTCGCCAAGAATCTGGCTGAGTTCATGTTCGGTGATCCGGAAGCACTCATTCAGATCGACATGTCCGAGTACATGGAGAAATTCACGAGCAGCCGTCTAATCGGTTCACCTCCGGGATACGTCGGATACGAAGAGGGCGGACAGCTCTCCGAAGCGGTTCGTCGTCGCCCTTACTCCGTCGTTCTTTTCGACGAAGTGGAGAAAGCTCACCCGGATGTGATGAACCTGCTCCTGCAGATCCTTGAAGAAGGTATGATCACTGACAGCCTCGGTCGCAAGATCGATTTCAGAAACACGATCATCATTCTCACCTCGAATGTCGGTGCCGACGTCATCAAACGTCAGGTTAATGTTGGCTTCAACGCCGTCGGTGGTGGAGACGAAAACTACGCTTCAATGAGCGAGAAAATTCAGGAGAAAGCCAAAGAGTCTTTCAAACCCGAGTTCCTCAACCGCCTCGATGAGAAGATTGTTTTCCATGTTCTCGAGAAGCCGGAGCTGACCCAGATCGTCGATCTTGAAATCAAGTCTGTGATCAAACGCCTCGCGACGAAAGACATCCACATTGAGCTAAATAAGAAGGCGCAGGAATTCCTGATCGAGGAAGGTTACGATCCCGCTTATGGAGCACGCCCCATGCGTCGCACCGTTGAGCGCCACATCGAAGACCCACTTGCTGAGCACTTGCTTCGCGGCGACGTCAGTCCCGGTCAACTCGTCAAAATCACCCACAAGAAAGACCAGAAGTTCCTCACTTTCAAAGCGGAAGACATCGACGACGGCGACAAGGACGAAGTAAAAGAACCTGCTCAAGTGGAAGGCTAGGCTCTCAACAAACGCTGCTTAATTTAATCAACACCGATTCAGCAGACCATTCGTTCGCCGGATCGGTGTTTTTTTGTGCCCGGAAATTTCAACCTGCTCCGGCCAGATCTGAGACCGAACTTGATTGACGCGAAATGATGTCGGACTCACAAAACGCGAGGTGGAATTGTCTGCTGGGTTGGCTCGCGGCTCTCCTTTCCCTTATCATTTTCGTATCTCCTGCAGATCGATCGACGACAAGTGGAATGCCATACCTTTTACTGGGAGGGATAGCAACCCTCATTACGTTTGGATGTGGATACCCAATCGTCTTTTACGCGATGAAATGGCTGAGACGAAATCAGCACACGCCCCCTCCCATTGTCGCTCTCGGAATAGGCGTTGCCGTAAGCCAGATCGTTCTTCTCGGAATTGCGGGAGCCTATTTTGGGCTTCTCGTCCGCGAGGAGGGAACTGTGATACTCTGGAGTATCCTCATTTCCCTCTACGATGGGTCATCCACTGTATTCGCTGCCGCGGCTGCCATTACCGGGGGACTAACCGCATATCTCACCGCGAAAGATCTACAAAAAGGTAATACCGACCGGGTCCTCCCTGTCGAGCTACCTTAAGAATTCGCCAGCTTTCCCTCCTCAATCAGGCAACCGCAGAGCGCGCCAATCGAGCCGCAGCCACCGCAGAGATCAAATCGTCCGCTTCATGAGGTCGCGGCTTCCGGCATCTTTCGTCTCAATACAAAGAGCGACGCCTTCATTATAGGTAGCAACACCCTTCCCTTCCAGTGAATGACTGTCGCGAATCTGCTGCTCCGGGGTATCGCCAACAGCGATGGTGTCGTAACGGGCGATCTCAGGCTTTCCTTCAAGGTAGAGAATTCGGTCGACCACCTCCTCGGCATGCTTCATCTCTTCGATAGATTCAGCATAAAAATGCTTCGCAAGGACGTTAAGTCACCAGTCGGAACACATTTTTGAGCAAATAAAATACTGATTAATCGCAGTAAGCTCAATCGTAAGTCCGGTATTTAGCGCATTGATTACTTCTTCGTTTCCTTTCATAAATAAATCCATTGAGAAGACGAATGCTCACTCGCTTTATGCTGAGGTCAATTCATCAACAACGCTAATGAGACCCATTCTCAAGAATTTGTAAATGGAAACGGGTCCACAATCGTGTTTAAGGAAAGGACGAAAGCCACTCCATAAATGGACGACCTTACGTATGGTCTGAAGCGAAGGAGAGTTTCCGAAGTCTTTCTCAGCGCAATGGCACCCCTACGGGTCGCCACTATCTAACAATCGCCGAGAATCTTACGATTTTTCCATACGTAACTCACTCCGGACAACAGGGTCAGAATCAGACTCACCCAAATCAAGCCCTGACCGAGAATAGCAGGACTAAAAATACTGATGTTAAAGAGCGGGCTGATCCAGGCAAAAGCGGGCTCAGCCGCAGCGAGGATCAATAGGAAATAGATCACCGTCACAATCTGAAACACGGTCTTATATTTTCCGAGATTTTCAGCCGCGAGCACAACGCCTTCAGCGGAAGCGAGAAGACGCAGACCAGTCACAAGGAATTCGCGAGAGAGAATCACCACCACGACCCAGGCAGGAATCAGATCGAGACGCGTCAACAAGACGAATCCAGCGCACATGAGAATTTTATCCGCGAGCGGATCCATGAGCTTTCCGAAATTCGTGACCAAATTATGCTTCCGCGCCAGATAACCGTCCAGAAAATCGGTAAACGCAGCAATACAGAACGCTATCAAAGCGGCTGTCTTACCAAATGGGAGGCCTTCAGTGGAGAGCAGCGCTACAAAAACGAAGGATAAAACCAATCGTGCGACGGTGAGCTTATTCGGCAGATTCATAAAAGGGAGCTAAGGATAGCGTCCTACCTGCCTTCCGGCAATCGATTCAATCCATCAATATGAATTGAATCGAAATGGAAATACCTCAACAAAGTCTCCTTAGTAAATAAGCCCGCCTTATGATCGGGGAACGGGAGAAAAAGAGCGTGACCGCGGTGCGGGCTCTTTCGCGGGGCTTTTGCTTTCTGACGACGGTGCTGGATTTGGCCTATTCTCTGCCAACTTCTTCGATTTTTTCCCAAGGATGCCATTGAGGTGCGGATAGGGAACCCGCCTTGCGAAATCACTGTCCTCCCACCGCTCAGCCTTAATCACCGGCGCCACGTCCGCTTGCACCACTTTCTCTGCGGGAACGTGCTCGTCTGCCTCCTTTGTTGGCTCAAGCACTTCGTCTTTCTCTTCTTGAATCAATGGTTCTGTTACCACCTCCGGGGCCACGACCATGGCCCACTCCTCAATCATCGCTTCATCTTTCACCCTGTCACTCTCCACGAGATCGCCTTCTTCGAGGCACTCCAGACAAGATTCAGGTGCCTTATCGGCTTCTGAAGTAGACATTCCTCTCACCGACTGCTCGGGCATCACCTCCAGCGATTCCACGCTCGGCATCACTAGCGACCTTTGAAAGGTGGACTCGGGTAAATTCCGTGACGAATACAACGCAATGGCCAGAACATGGACCATGGTTACGATGAAGATAATTCCGACACTTTGAAACGGCGCATTCATTGAGGAGAGAAGTGGTTTTATTTAGCGCGCAGCACCGCTGTCTGACGCGCAATAGGATTGAGAGATAAGATTTCACGGGCGTCACCATCCGGTTTGCTCACCAGCTTCTCGCGGATCGAATGATACTGCTTTTTGACTCCGGCCTCGAACTCAGGCTCACCGGAAACAGAAGACTGCGTTCGTTTTGCCTGAGCAGACGGCTTTGAAGCACCCGCCGCCGAAGCGGAAGACCCGCCATGATTTTCCCGAAGCGCAAAACTGCGCTCAAAAAGCCTCGAAATATCGTCTCTAAACTGCTGCAACTGGCGACGACGGTTTTTAGCAATCATCCCGAAGGCAAGACGAGCAAGCTTTGACGGAATGATAATGAGAAATGAAACCACGATAAATCCCAATCCGGCACCCACTTCAGGTCCGATTTGCTCGAACGTCTTAGCACTGTCAAAACCGACCATAACGATCCAGACAAATCCAAAAACGCCAAGGAGAGCTGCTGCCGCACCAAATATTCTGAGCATCGAAATACCCGACTCCAACTTCAGCAATGCCGTTCGATACCCTGACTGGAAGGCCAATGTGAGATAATCCATCTTCCGTGAAGAAAGACGTCCGGCCTCTTTGACCCGACTTTGAAGCATCTCCGTAGGCTCGCGACTTCCTAACAGTTGATAGGCCGCTTCGCGGGCACCAGCGAGATAAATCTGATACTGGAGCGCATCTGAATCGTTCCAACCTTCTTCAAAAACCTCTAAGGTCGTCTTCGATTTTCTGAGACGATCAGAAAACTTTTTCC
>JAOFXR010000101.1 GCA_028047635.1 Verrucomicrobiales bacterium | reverse complement strand
AATTTTTGCCTTCCATGAGCCGATCGGTTTTGGCAGCTTTCCTGTTGCTGATCGTCGCGACAATTCCGATCGCAACTCTTGCTCAGGATGAGGCGGAGGAATCGATCGCTGAGCCCTGGACGCAGGCAGATACTCGACTCGCGAATCACTACATTCAGATTCTGCAAAAGGATCCCGCCTACGGAAATGTTCTCAATTTGCTGTGGGATCTCTACGCGAAGAAAAATCAGACGCCTTTGCTGCTCGGGTATTTTGAAGGCATTGCAAAGCCCGGTGTTCCGACTGCTTCGCTGATCTACGGGCATCTCTTGCGCAAGAATGATAAGATCGATGAGGCGAGGGAGTTCTATGATGTCGTTCTCGATGAAGATGAGTCCAATATCCCGGCCCTCAAGGCGCTAGCTGAAATCGCGGATCAGCAGGATCGTGGTGGCAAGGCGCTTTCGCTGTATACCCGTCTCGCAGCTCTAATGCCTGCGACTGATGATGAAGGGCTTGCGGTTCATTTGCGTCAGGCTGCTTTGTATCAGAAGCGGGGACAGCCGGAAAAAGCGGTCGAGATTTGGAACGAGTTGCTCCGTTTGCATGCTTCGAATCAAGTGCTTCGCGGACAGATCACTTCTTTGCTTCTGGAGTCCGGCGAGACGGAAAGTGCGATTCGGGCTCTCACTGCGGAGCGCGATTCGGGAGATCCCCGGCGCAAGCTGGATGCACTCATTGAACTGAATCGGCTCTATGAATTCATCAGCGACTTCGACGGAGCGGTAGCTTCGGCGAAAGAGGGGATGGGCCTTCTCCATTTTCGGAATCATCAATACGGGCAGTTGTTCTCCCGCCTCGTTCGAGTCCACGAACGATTCAATCGCCTTGATGAACTTGAGGCCGCCCTGCTTGATCTCACTTCGCAGGAAAAAGCGAGTGAGAAAGCCCTCTTTGATTTGGCTGAATTCTACCGACTCTCTGCTAATTTGGGAAAAGAGGAATCTGCTCTTACTCGTCTTGTCGGGATTCTGCCGAAGCAGCTTGAGTATCGAATTCGGCTCACTGAGTTGCAGATGCGAAACGATCACTATGCGCTTGCCGCAGCGACGCTCGATGAGGTGTTGACTCCTGAAAGCAATCCGCCGCTTCATTTGATATTACTTCGTTCTGAAATCGCGCTGCGCGGGGAAAGTCGTGAGGTCGCTGCTGATCGACTCAGTCAGCACCTTGATAATCACGCCGTTTCAGATGATGGACGCGCCGAAGTGTTGGGTTTTGCTCGCACCCATTACCTCGATGATCTCGTTGAGCGGTTGTTAAAAAAAGACGCGATGGAAGTGGGGGCGAAGGCAGGAAATTCGCCACTCGATCTTGCGCGATTTCTTCATGAGCGGGGTCGCACCAAAGAGGCTCGAGCCGCCCTTGATGATTATGCCGGTACGGCGGAGGAAGGATCGCTTGAGCGCGGTCGGCGTTTGCAGGACACTGTGGTGATTCTTCGGGATCTCGGGGAGGAAGAAGAGGCGATTGCGGCGATTGAGGAAGTTCTGAAAATTACGCCGAACAACGACAAAGTCCTCCTCGCGAGAGCTGAGATTCTCGTCGATCAAAAAGAGATCGAGGCGGCGATCAGTCAGTATGAAGCGATATGGAATCTGCGGGAGACCTTTGCTGATCGAGCCGATATTGATCAGCGTATTTTCAGTCTCATGCGGGGACATTATTCGACGGTGGCTCCGGTTCCGGGAGGTTCGAGCTTGTTGAACAGCAAAGGGGAGATCCGAACGAATGCTGAGTTTCGCAAACTCGCAATGGCCGCTTCTCAGTCGGGAAGGAGCGCTGATGAGCCTCCGCCGCAGGAGTTACTTACTTACTATGACGGCATTAAAAAAACGGCCAATCAGTCCAAAGCCACTTCGGAACGCTACCGTGCCGCCTGGTGGGCATTCAAGCTTCAACAGAATCAGGAATGTTATTTTCAGCTGAAAGCGGCAAATGGAGAGGCGGGAACCCCCGTCCTTGAGGTGGAGGAAATGTTGCTCGAACTCGCCGAGTTGAATGAGCGCCCTACCCTCATGATAGATCACCTTTCGACGCTCGCGGAGATCGACCCGGAGAATGCGGATGACTATCGACAGCGGCGCGCTGAGATGCGCTTCGAGCTTGGGTTCGAAGATGAGGCGGTGCGCGAACTGAAGGTTCTCGCGGCAAAACCGAATGCTTCGTTAAGCACTCTGAGCACTTTGGCCCGGGTTTACGAACGCCAGGGAAGCTCGCAGCGCCAGTCAGAAGTGTGGAAGCGTGCCTACCGCGAAGCGAACGTTTTTGAAAAGCGCAGCATCATTAAGCAACTCTCCAGTGTCCTCATTGAAACAGGGAAACCCGAGGAGGCTCTCGAGGCGCAAATTGAGCTTCTTGCTCGTGAGAGTGATCTGGTGCAGCGGCGGAAGCAGCTCGATACTCAGCTCACGGTCGCGAAGTCCCATTTTCTCCTCGATTGGATGTTGCTGGAATACAAAGAGCTCATTCAGCAACATCCTTTTGACCGCTTCTATCCTGAAGCGCTTGCGCGGGTTCATCGGGCGGCGGGGAATGACGAAGAAGCCTTCGGGATGATGAAGAAGGCCTACTACATGTCGAACCAGAATGAGAATCTGTTGGGCGAACTGGGAGAGCTTGCTGACCAACTCGGAGATTTAAAATCGGCGATCTACTATCGACGACAACTCCTCGCCCTCGGGGAAGGGGATACGTTAGAGAACTGGCAGAGTTTGGTGGATATGTTAGAAAAAGATTTGCGTGTCGGGGAAGCGGATTTGCTTCGACGTCGACTTGAATCGAAGTTTGGCACCGACCCTGAATTTCTTACCGAGCTGTCCCTCTTCTACATTAAGGGAAGCCAGCTCACGGATGCGGATAGGGTTCTTAATCGTCTCGTCGAATTGCGTGAGTGGGATCTGCCAGCTCGCTTCCAGCTTGCGCTCATTCAGAGGGCACGGGGAGAGTTGCGTGACTCGTTTCAGAGTTTCAAAGAGCTCATCGAAAAGACAGAGTCAAGCGCCTACCCGGTGAATTTCGGAGAGCAACACATGCCGCTGATTCGGACCGAGTTGCTCGACGCAGATCAAAAAATAAGTCACGGCACCGAACTCGATAACTTTGTTTATACGGTAGAGAGCTATCCGTTTGTAGGTGGCGACTTGCAGGATGAAATTGCAGATCGATTGCAGGAGCCACATTCCGAATTTCGTTATTTGCCAAAGCCTGATCACCTCATTCGAGTGCGTTCAATCGAGGAGGCCGCATCGCTCGCGACAGAGCTGGGAGTGGCGGGTCAGTGGAAGGGCGAATGGCTCGATGATGATCTTCCTCTTGTGGAGCGTCTCTGGGCAATGCGCTATTCCGGTGCGATGACCGAGTTCGCCGGACTGCTGGGAGAGTATGCAGATACCGGTTCCGATTTTGATCAGCTCTTTCTCGCCTATGGGCATGTCCTTTCCGGAGACAGGGCCAGGCTTGATGAGTGGCTCGCGGAGGAGAATTCATTGGCGGAGGAGCCTCGTCCTCGCTCTCTTTACGTGGGGATCGCCTCGCTTCTGCTTCTTAAGGACAATGCCAAAGACCCGCAGTTCAATGCGGAGTTTATCTACGATTTGTTGAAAGACCTGCCGATGACTCAGACCGTCGCGCTGCACTTTTTTACCGAGTTGCGCAAGGCGTCGCATTTTGAAATGGCTTATCGCGTCGGCGAGTCCCTTTTGGAGAATCGTTCTCAGGGGAAAGGGCTTTCGGATCACGGGAACTTTGTTTTTGTGCTTTCGCAGGTCGCAGGGTGGGCCGACCACGGGAAGGCACGCTCCGAGTTGCTCGACCGGTCGCTTGAGATCATGGCGGCGAAAAAGCAGTCGCGGACTCCGGATCAATTCTTCACTGCCTTGACTGAAAAACTGAGTCTGTTTTCTGATGATGTCGAGAGGGCGCTCTATTTGCAGGATCTTAAGCAGAATTATCTCTCCCGGTTCGGATCCCACCATTCCGATGATATTGAGAGAGATATCCTCCTCGCGATGGCGGGGGATAGATATGATACCGTGATTCGCAAACTGGAGATTCTCACGGGTCGTCAAATCGCAACGATTCGTCCCCGTGACGACGATGAGGAGCAGATACGTCTTCAGCAATCGGCGAGCTGGCAGCGCATGAGTGCGATGCTCCGTTACTACGAGGATCGCATTCAGTTCAATCCTCAACGTGCACGAACGTTTGTCGAGGCGATTGGTGGACAACCGCTTGCGCCTCCTTCCGAACCTTCAGTGATTGCCGCTTATGAGCAGTTTAAGATCGATCAGCTGTGCGTCGAGCTGAACTGGCTCAATGCTCCGGAGCGACTTGCCCGCGTCGAGCAGGTGCATAGTCTGTTTCTCGATCGGGAGAGCACGATGGAACTGGGGAAAACGCTTGAGCAGAATGGTTTTCATCGGGAAGCCATTTCCGTCTATCGAGTCGAGGCGATTCAGCGGGACCGCGACTATGCTCCCTTGCAGGGTCTTTTCGAAGCGTGTCTCGAAGCGCTTGAGCCTTCGACGGGAATTGATATTATTAAGCAAATCGACTCCCGCGATTTTCCCGCTCCTCCGGGACTTACGG
>JAOFXR010000100.1 GCA_028047635.1 Verrucomicrobiales bacterium | reverse complement strand
TCAAGAAGACGATTGCCGAGGCGGTGGGAACGGATCCTTCCCGGGTGGTGGTTCACGCGCTTCATCAGCATGATGCGCCGCGATGTGATTTTGATGCGGAAGCGTTACTCAAAGAGCAGGGAGTGAGTGGCGGCGGTTTCAATCCCGATCATGCAAGATCGGTGGTCAAGGCGGCGGCTTCGGCAGCGAAGACAGCTCTCGAAGAGGGGCAAGAGGTAACCCATTTGGGAGTGGGGGAGGGAGACGTTGAAAAGGTGGCTTCCAACCGCAGGATTCAGGATTCGAGCGGAAAGGTAATTATTACCCGCTATACCGCGACGAGGAATCCGGAGGTTCGCGCGATGCCTGCGGGGACAATTGATCCGAAGCTGAAGTTGATCAGTTTCTGGAGCGGTGACAAGGCGCTCGCAGCATTGACTTATTATGCGACCCATCCTCAGAGCTATTACCGGACTGGTCTTGCCAGTCCCGATTTTCCGGGGTTGGCTCGCAATGCGATTGAAAGTGAAACGGGGATTTCTCATATTCACTTTAATGGCGCCGGCGGGAATATCGGCGCGGGAAAGTGGAATGATGGCTCCGTAGAGAACCGACAGGTGCTTGCTGATCGCGTCAAAGAAGGGATGAAACGAGCCTGGGCGGATACGAAGAAGGCTGCGATTACCTCATCTGATCTAAAATGGGAGGTGGAGTCCGTTTTACTTCCGGTAGGGAAACATGTGGTCGAGAGTGAGCTATTAGCGAAAGTAAGGAATAAGGTGGAAGCCCCTTCGGCTCGTTATGGCGCGGCCAAAGCGCTTGTCTGGTTGAGGCGATGCGAAGCGGCAGATCCTATCCCGATTAGCTGCCTGACCTTGAAAAATTCAAAAATCCTCCATATGCCGGGAGAGCTGTTTGTTGAGTATCAGTTGAATGCTCAAAAGCTTCGACCTGAGCTTTTCGTAGCCATGGCTGCATACGGAGATTACGCGCCGGGCTACATCGGAACCGACATCGCATATGGCCAGGGTGGATACGAAACGAGTCATCGGGCTTCGCGCGTAGCGCCCGGCGTGGAGAAAGTGCTGATGAATGCTGTCGAGAAGCTGCTGGAAGTGACGAATTAGTTCCTCTCTCTTGTTCACTCGGCGAGGTCCTTCTCGCGGAGTTTGATATTTGAACCAACTGTTTACGAATTCGGGAAAGTTTTTCCTTTTGTGAGTGGCGCGGCGGTTTCATGGTAAGCGGTGTCGGGAATTTGCCTGAACACTCCACATTTTTCATCATGACAGGTTTGCATCAATTTTTCACTCTGACTGACTGGGCCGTTGTGGCTGGGTATTTGATTCTCACCACGATTGTGGGACATCAGATGAGGGGCAAGCAGGCGAGCATTAAGGATTTCTTTCTCGGCGGGCGTTCGCTTCCCTGGCCTGCTGTCAGTGGGTCAATTATCGCGACAGAGATTAGCGGGGTGACTTTTATCGGCGTTCCCGGTGCTGTCATGGCCTTACAGGGGGATTTTACCTATCTGCAGTGGGCGATAGGATCAATTATTGCCCGTATTATTGTTGGAATTTTCTTTGTGAAGGTCTTTTACGAAAAAGACATCTACAGCCCCTACGATTACATGGGGAATCGTCTCGGCACGGGGGTGAAGCGGCTTGCGACAGTAATGTTCACGGTCGGGAGTATTCTCGCGCAGAGCGTTCGAGTGTTGGTAGCGGCCTTGCCCTTAAAATTCGTGACACCGTTTCCTTTTGAGGTGTGTATCGTCATTATCGGTCTGATCGCGATAGGCTGGACCCTCATGGGTGGAATGAGAACCGTGATCTGGACGGACGTTATGCAGTTCGGTCTTTTCGTCATCGGAGGGCTGACGGCTTTGATCTGGATGGTGATCAGCTTTCCCGGAGGGTGGGATACGCTTATCTCAACCGCAAGTTCCGTGGAATTGTTCGATGGAACGATGAAGGACAAGCTTCAGGTGTGGGATTTCAGGCTTGATCCGGATCTGGAATTTACGTTCTGGGTGGCACTGTTTGCGGTGCCTTTTCTAAATTTGAATGCGTTTGGTGTGGATCAACTCAATGCACAGCGAATGTTTTGCTGCCAGAATCCCTCTCATGCGCGAAAGGCTATTATTTGGAGTTCACTCGGCCAGCTCGTGACGGTGTTAATGCTCTTTGTAGGAGCCGCTCTTTTCACTTTTTATCAGCTCAATCCTCCGACTGATCCGATGATAATGGACGCATTCAAATGGGAAGGTGGCCAACCCGGTGCAGGAGACAATGTCTTTCCAGTTTGGATCATTACTGAATTGCCTGTGGCTGTTCGAGGTTTGATCCTCGCTGGTATCTTCGCTGCTGCCATTTCGAGTTTGGATTCGATTCTGGCGGCACTTAGCCAAACGACGCTCTCACTCTTCAAAAAGACCGATCAGGATTTCTCCGATGAAGAGCACAAGGAAATGGTGACGCTTTCGCGTCTCCTCGTTCTTGGTTGGGGAATTCTTCTTACTGGTTTCACATTTGTTCTCCTCGCGGTGAAGGATAAAACAGACATTAACATTCTGCCTTTGGCTTTTGGGATGACGTCTTACACGGTAGGTCCACTTCTCGGTATGTTTCTTGTCGCACTTCTGGGCAAGGGACGGGGAAGTGTTCCGGGTTTGATTCTGGGAGCTGTCATCTCATTTGTCCTCGTTATCTTTGTTCGAACGGATATCTGGGTATTGTTCATGACGAATGATTTAGCGCAATGGCTCGCGTCTCTCCCTACTTACGAACTGGTCGGAGATCTTGCCGGCGATGCTGCTTTGAGTGTGAAATCGACGATCGCTTCTGCCTGGATGTGGCCGGTCACTACCATTATCACATTCCTTCTTGGAGTGGTTTCCGGATTCATATTCGGAAAACAAGGCACTTCAGATGAGTGAAATATTATAAAACATTGAATGGTTTTCTAAAAATTAGAGTCTGTTTTACTGATGCGAATTCTTCTCCAAAATCGAACGCGAAGAGATTAAAAAAACGGAAATTCGTTACTTTTAAGGGTTGTCCTTTTTTGACTCAAATGTAACGGTCCGGTAACACGCTTCGCACAGCACTTTCGGCCCGTCTGCCTGATTCCTTTATCTTGATGCTCATGCCTCAGGTAAGCTTAATCATCGGGTCAAAGTAACCGGTAGGCGGGTCGGGCCTCGTTCCATTGAAATAGTAAATGTGGGATTATGTCAGAGCTAGATCTGTAACATGCTCAAATTGAGTGAGTTGCGGTTTTTGGTTGATCCGTTTCCAGTGCCGTTGTGTGAACCTGTTCCCTTCACAAACACAATCCCACAACCGACACCGTTTTTCCCGAGCATGCACAATACCTACCCGCTCAATGTAGAAAATTTCTTATCCTGCCAACAACTAACCACCCTTTGGAAGCAAGTATCTGAAGATCTCAGAGCCGATCTCGGCGACCCGTTATACGATCGCTGGTTCGCTGACTTCCTTTTATCATCAGTTGATTCTGATGGCGTTGTTTTGTCTGCTCCCGGCTCGATGTATGCCATTTGGGTGGAGGAAAATTTTAAAGAATCCGTAATATCAACGTTTAGAAAGTATTTGTCGAAATGTGACAAATTCCGCGTCTCTGTGAAGGCTCCGACCGAAGAGGAGCTTCTCGCTGAGCCTGTTGTGGCGATTGAGGAGATTTCAGGAAAAGGTAAGATCCTCTCCGAAACCATCAGTGCGTCGAAGTTGCTTGAGCGCGGACTCGCTGCCGGATTAGTTGAGAATTTCCGATTCGATAACTTTGTTGCCGGTGACAATTGTGAGTTGGCATTGGCGGCGGCGAAAGCGGTGGCGGATGATCCTGGCCGGACTTATCAGCCTCTTTACTTCAACTCTGCTTGCGGGCTCGGGAAAACGCATCTCTTGAATGCAATCGGTTGGGAGTCGCTTCGACAGCGGCCCAAGTCGAAAATTATTTCAGTCACTGCGGAGCAGTTTGCCAATAACTACATCGATGCGATTCAGAATAATTCGTTAGCTGCATTCAGAAAGCGTTATCGTGAAGCTGATCTCCTGATTATCGATGATGTGCAGTTTCTCGGAAGGAAAGAGGGCCTACAGAGAGAATTTTTTCACACCTTTAATCGCCTGAATGATCAGCGTAAGCAGGTCGTTCTTGCCAGTGATTGCCCTGCATCGGAAATCAATTCCCTTGAGGATCGGCTCGTTTCCCGCTTTCAGTCAGGGCTGAGTGCTGAGATTCATCGTCCGGGTCTTGAGACGCGCGCCGCGATTCTTCGCCGGAAGCGTGACGACTGGGACATGAAGGTGAGTGATGATCTCATCAATGCTATTGTTGAGCGTGTGAAAGGAAATGTGCGAGTTCTTGAAGGCGCTCTGATTCGTGTCGCGATGGTTGCGACAATGAATGAAGAGGACCTTACGACGGCGCATGTGCATGAAGTCATCGCCGATATTTGTGATCTTCAAGAAGGGCGACAGCTTGATGCTGAGGAGATTAAGCGCGCTGTTTCCGAGCAGTATGATGTCAGTGTGAGCCTCATTAATGGCAAGAAACGGACTGCCCGTGTTGCCGAGGCAAGGCAGGTGGCCATGTTCCTGTGCCGACAGCTGACTGAGCTTTCTCTTGTCGAGGTTGCTGCTTGTTTTGCGA
>JAOFXR010000010.1 GCA_028047635.1 Verrucomicrobiales bacterium | reverse complement strand
AAGTTCGTCTTCATAGTGGTTCTTTTTGTCGTCGCGGTAGCGGTGTTTACTTGACTGGCAGGTCTCGGTTACCGAGCCAACGTTGAAAGTGAACTCCGGCAACTTGCCATGGCCCAACTGGCAGGGGCTGGTTTTGACGGGGTCGATGTCCGATTTGATCATCTTCATGCGCGTGTTACCGGCGAGGTTGATGGCGAGGATGATAAGACCAAGGTTCTTGAGCTTTTGGGTGAGAGGGTTCCGACCGGACATTTTCCTGCGGTCGCCGATACTCCTTTGGTTATTCGGCCCACTCTGCATCCTGAGTTGCACGTGATTCGAGCCGCTGGCGGAAATGACGTCTCTGTTTCAGGATCTCTCGCCAAGCTCGATGAACCGGCTCTGGCTCTCTTCGCCGGTCGTTTAAATTCTTTGAAGTCCATCGAGACGATTAATAATTCCATTAAACTTGATCCGCGTCGGTTTACCTTTCCAGGGGTTGCTGAGTTGGTATCGCTCTCCGCTCAGTTGATCGACAGTTCCGAAGATGCTGAGGTGCTCTTGACTGGCAATGTCATTACGATAGTAGGGGAGGTCGAGAATGACGGGCTAAAGGCCTCATTGCTTGATCTCGCCAATCGAATAGGGGTGGGTGAAATCGTTGACCAAATTAAGGTCGCTGAGCCGGTTGCATTAAGAGTGCCTTCGACCCTGAAAGTGACCCGAAACCGGTTTGGTGTGACGGTTCTGGGCACGATGGGAAGTGATGATAGTAAGAACAAGCTCATTGGCATCTTCAGTGGCATGGATTCACCCGTTCATCTTACGGATAAGATTGAGGTGAGCCGCTTGTATTCAGCGGCAGTATGGGAGGACTTTGCAGGAAGTATTTTCCCCACACTCCTCAAGACCTTTTCAGGTGAACTCACCGCTGATTTCACTGCGGAATCGGTGAGGCTTTCCGGAGCGGTTGCGGATGAGGCTGCCCGCGATGCCTTGATTGCTTCTTTCGGTGAGCTGAGTATGCAGCAACCATCACTGGCGTTGCTCACTGAGATTGAAATACAGGATGCGCCTGCGCCTGAGTCTTCTGCGATCCAACTGATCGCTAAGTATGAAGGCGAGCTGCTCATTCTTGACGGAATTGTATTCAGCGTCTCTTTCGTTGAGGCGCTCGAGACTCGCTTGAGTGCCCGGTTTCCCAACCTCAGCGTAAAAAATGATCTGGCAGAGGCTGGCGAGGAAGTCGAATCGCCGTGGTTGGAGAATCTCCCTGAATTCTTCGATGAGGTGATCTCACGGACTGACAACGCGGAGGTTGAATATCGTTGCGAGAAGCTTCTTCTGGAGGGGATCGTTAAATTACAGAGCGATTTACAGATTTTACAGAACATTGCGATTAACTCACTTCCCGAAGGGACCGTGATCGAAAACGAGATGAGACCGGCTGGTGAGCCGTTTCCCCAATTGGCGTTACTTCCTGAAATCAGAACGAAGACGGCGGAGTCACTGAAGGCACTACCGGTTTATTTCGACAGCGGCAGTGAGATCGTGAAGGCGAGCCAGTCTGAAAAAATCGACGCTATCGTCGAAATCATCACCAAGACAGGCAAGACACCTCCATTGGTGGTCATCGGATTTGCCGACAATGTTGGGAATGCCGAATACAACCGCGCGCTGAGTCTTCGCAGGGCTAGTGGCGTGGTTCAGCAACTTGAAGCTGGTGGAATCTCAAAAGAAAGTATTACAGTGGAAACCAAGGGAGAGGATGTTTCGAATGTTTCACGTAGCAATCGATGGAAATCGCGACGGGTCGAAGTGTCTCTGGCCCCTTTGAAAATAGCAGGTGATGACGCCTCCGAAACTGACCCCAATCCTTAATTTTTAAAATGCCCTCCGATATCACACCTGAATTTACCAGTTTTCTTAAAGAATGGGCGATGGTCTTTGGAATCGCGGGGGGCGTTTGCCTGCTATTAGGCACTGTAGTGGGCTGGATTATTTGGGAAAATACGTGTAAGTTTGCCGAGAAGCTCGAGGAAGAGAACCGTGATGCTCTCAACGACTTCGAGCGAACCAGCGACGAAATTTCAAAAATTCGCGCCAGCCTCATGGATGCGGCTCAGTAATCCCTTCACCCACTTACACAGACAAACCATTCGGAGACACGCATGTACGATATCAATTTATTCCTGTTGGAGAGCTGGCTGGCCTTTGGGGTGGCGGCGATCGTGTTTTTCGTCATTGGCTTGTTGTTAGCCAAATTTACCTGGGGCCGCTTCTCTAGTCGTCTCACCAATGCCGTTGAGGAGAATCTCAACCTGGCCGGGCAGTGGAGCTCACTTGGTTCCTCACAGCGGGATCTATTTAAGAAGCTGCGTTCGCGTTGGCAGGCTGATCGCGAGTCCTGGGAGCTTGCGATTGCCGCGAAAGAGGGACAAATCAAATATCTTACGGCAACCCTTTATTCATCGGGTAAAACCGTAGTCCTTGACTCTGAAGATGGTAGTAGAGCCAAGGCGAAGATCACAGAACTTGAAACGTTGCTAGGAAAAAAGGAGACAGAGATTACCGGTTTGAGATCAGATCTCGAATCTCAGAGAAAGGCTGCTAAGGAGAAGCGAGCTACGGATCTCACGGTTCCCATTTCACCGATTTCGGCCTTGCTTCCATCTGATGCAGCGTCAGAGACACTTAATCAGAAGGTTAAAGATCTTGAGCAGGATCTAATCGACACGCATGACGAGCTGCATGATGTGCGTGAAAGCTACCGCAAGCAGGTTGAGTTGGTGGAATCACTGGAAGCGAAGCTGATTGAAGCTCCGGGATCGAATCGTGAATTGTTCGAATCGGCGACGAAAGTCTCTGATTTGGAACGCGAAGTGAAAACACTTGCCGCCAATGTTCAGGGTGAATCACGCAAAGGGGCTCAGTTTGCGGCGCTCTTCTCGCAGCGGAGTCGTGAAATTGCGTCTCTACGCAGTGGCGCCGCTGATAAAGTGGCTGTCACCGAACTGGAGGCTCTTGCTGGGAAACACGATTCATTGATAGAGACTCACGAGGAAGAGATTCTATCTCCCAAAACCACGAACGATGAACTCGTTGAGAAACTCGAGCTCAATATCAGTTCACTCAGGGATAATTTGAGCGCGAGTGAGTCGGAGGTAACTCGACTGCAGGGTGAGTTGAAAACCGCGGGTGCAGAACTTGAAGAAAATTCCAGCCGCCTTGCGGTTCTGGAGGACCTCGAGCGTCGCAAAACGTCCATTCAGGCTGAGTTGAACGATGCCTGCCATGAAATGTATGATGTTCGTTCCGGGTTGCGTGATCGCCTCGATGAGATCGAGATACTTGAAGCGCGTCTCGACGAATTGGATGATCTGGAGGAAGCGCATGCAGCTACCGTTCAGGAGCTTTCTGACGCACGCCATGAGCTCAGCGATGTCCGACTTGCTCTTAACGAGAAAATCGAAGCGCTCAATAAAGTCGAAGCCGGCGCAGAAGAGCTTGAAGCCATCATTAGTGATCGTGGAGCGGAGGTGAACGATCTATCATCAGAAGTTCGCCAGCAACGCGATCTGGTTCGCCAGCTCAAAAACACGCTCGCGGAGCAGGAAGGTGAGCTTGATGCCTTGAATGTTGAGTCGTCAGAGGTTCATTCAGTGATCGCAGCGAAGACAAATCTTCTGGAAGAGCATCAAACGCGCATCGCTGATTTGGAGAAAGCACTGTCCGAACGTTATAAAGAGATGAATGCGATTCGCGTCGAATCGAGTGATCACTCTTTCGCGGCCAAGGATCATGAGTCTCGTGCAGAGCAGCTTGAATCCGAGCTTGAGCGACGCGTTGCTATTTTTGATGAGTCGGACCAGCGGGTGGCTTCTGCAGAAGTAGCGCTCGTGGTTGCGAATGAAAAGATTGAGGAGCTGACTGAGTTGTTGGCCTCCTCTGAGAGTTCGATCAGCGAGTTGAGAGCTTCACTGGATGAAGTCTCTCATGAGAAGGATCAGAAGATTCGCGACCTCGAGAATGCATCCTCGCGGGGCCAGATTCTCGAGCAGGCGGCTCGTGAGCGGGAAGAGAAACTTTCCCAGATCGAATTCGATCTTCAAACCAGCAAGAGTGAGGCGAGTGACTTTTCAAGCCGACTTGCGCGTATCACCTCGGAGATTGAAGAAGCCCGTAAAGAGCAAAAGCAATCTGAGGCCGAGGTATCGCAGTTGGAAGAAGCGCTTCATGAAAGCGACGCAAAGACCTTGATGCTCTCGAAGGATGTCGACGCAAAGGAGAGCGAGCTCGAATTGGTCTCGAGCGAGTTGTCTGAATTGAAGGCAGCGCTCGAATTAAAAGTGGCGTCCGCTGCTGAAGCAGAGATTCGCGTCGAAACATTGAAGACTGAGCTTGAGGAGAAAGTTAAAGCCTTGCAGGCTGAGAATCTTGAACTCACCGCGGCGGCGATTCCTGCAGAGGAAGTTCAGGCATTGAAGGATCAAGTTGAGGTGCTCGAGAGTGAGAACCGCGAAAGCACTGGCAAAAGCGAAACAGCCGAAGAACTTGCGAAAAGTCTTAGAGCTCGTGCGGACAGGCTCGAGAGTGAGAACAAGGAATTGTCGGACAAAAGCAAGACTTCCGAGGAGGAACTGCAGAAGCTCGAAGAGGAAGTGGTCTCACTGCGGGGAAGTTTGGAGCAATACACTCAGCAGCGTGAAGAGAGCATCGCTGAAATTGATAATCTTCGGGATAAGGTAGGCCAGCGGGGCGACTCGATTCGCGAACTGAAAGGGCAGCTCAGCAGTATCATGATGCAGCGTTCTTCGCGAGAAGATGAAATTTCACTTCTGAAAGATAAGCTTAAGGCGGTTGGAGCAGAACTGAAGGCATCCGATGCCTCTGCGAGACAGTCGCTCGAAGCGTCTGTGACTGAAGCACCCGTTTCACCGGGGATCGATTTAGAGGAAGCGATTAAGAGCTCTCTTTCGTTTGAGCAAACTTCCGAGGGCGGCACCTCGCTTGACGAGTTAGGCGACAAGCAGGGACATCATAATTCACCCAAAGAAAGCGAACCCGTTCCCGTGGAGATTCCCGAAACTGTTGCCGATACCAGAGAAGTTCGCGGGCAGGAGGATGACTCAGCGATTTATTTTGATGAGTCAGTAGCGAGTCTTTCTGATTCTGAATTGGAGAAGGTTGATCACTGCGCGAGGCTTGCCCGACGTTCGCGTGGAAAGCTTGCCGTGACGGTGATTGGTTTCGCCGGCTCAGAGGGCAGTGCCGATTTTAACGAATCTTTAAGTGCGCGACGCGCTGAGGCCGTGCGAGAGCGTCTTCTTGAGCGCGGTGTCACTCAGAGCAATGTTCATGTTCGCAATGCGGGGCAAGACCGTCGCTTCAGTGACTGGAAGGCACGCCGGGTCGAACTGGTGGTTGCCCCGAAGGCAGTGGCTGAAACGGTAAACTGATGTTTGAAGGTGGTTCAGTCGGAAGTGGCGGCATGGTTTTGTCGATTGCAATTCCTCAAGGCTCAGAGTGGATCTACTACGCGGTCTGTGGCCTCTTCTTTTCACTCTGCGGCGTTTTTTGCGGTTATTTTATCTGGAGAAAAGGGTTTCTTCAGACCCTTGATGCGGAACTGGAAGTGCGTCGAACCGAAGACGAGTTGCAGAACTTGCGGCACGATCTCAGCCTGGAAGAGGATGAACTTTCCTCAGGCGCGGATAGCGACAAGGGAAGTTGAATCAGTGGCATTTCCCGGGCACTCTAGCAGAAGCTGGAGATGCTTGACCGAGAACTGCTCCGCCAGTCCTACCGGACCCGCTCTCCCTTTACACTTTGGCGACGCTGGGCGTCTCAACTCGAAGGATGAGATGTGGGAAGTTGCTTTTCAATCGCCTTTTGGTAAGCTGCGCTCTACTTTTTTGAGCTACAGCTACAGGAATTTATGAATCGAAAACTACGTATGGGAATGGTCGGAGGCGGCCGTGGAGCTTTTATTGGTCAGGTGCACCGCATGGCGGCGAACCTCGACGGAAAGATTGATCTCGTAGCAGGTTGTTTTTCTTCCACTCCTGAAAAATCGAAACTCTCAGGTGAAGACTTCTTTGTCGATCCTGATCGTGCTTATGGCAGCTATCAGGAGATGGCTGAGAAAGAGGCGGCGCGTGAAGATAAGATCGATTTCGTTTCTATCGTGGTTCAGAATTTTCTTCATTTTGATGTGGCGAAGACCTTTCTTGAAGCCGGTTTCAACGTAATTTGTGATAAGCCGATGACGCTTACCTATGAAGAGGCGGTTGAGCTTCGTGAAATCGTCAATAAAGGGGATCTCGTGTTCGCGCTTACCCACAACTACACCGGCTACCCGATGGTGAAAGAAGCCCGGAACATGGTGCAAAAAGGGGACCTCGGACGCATTCTTAAGATTATCGCTGAATACCCCCAGGGGTATGCCGTCGGAGATGTTGAAGGTGAGGGGCAGGGGAAAATTAACAATTGGCGCTCCGATCCGAAAATTGCGGGTATCTCGAACTGCATGGGGGATATCGGAACCCACGCTCATAATTTGATTCGTTATATTACCGGCCTGGAGATTGAGGAGATCTGCTCTGATTTGACTGCGTTCATCCCCGGTCGTGAGCTCGATGACGACGGGAACAACCTTGTTCGATTTGAGGGCGGAGCGAAGGGGATAATCCACGCGTCACAGATTTCAAATGGTGACGAAAACGCCCTCAACATCCGCGTTTATGGAACGAAGGCATCCCTCGAATGGCATCAGGAAGATCCTAATGAGCTCATTGTGAAATACGCCAATGCTCCTCGGAAAATTTATCGTCGGGGGAATGATTATATCAGCGAAGCGGCTTCGGGCAATGGATTCACAAGAACTCCGTTTGCTCATCCCGAAGGTTTCATCGAAGCCTTTGCGAATATCTACCTTGCCGCAGGTCAGGCCATTGCAGACAAGATTGAGGGGAATCCAGCGCCTGAAGGCGGATATGATTTCCCGGGTGTTGATGATGGCGTTGCCGGCCTTGCTTTTATCAAGGCCGCGGTTGAAAGCTCACAGTCAGATCAGAAGTGGATTAAGTTCCCTGAGGTCTAATTTGTACGATTCGGGACGAGGCTGGTTTCTATTAGCTTGATGCTTGAGTGATCGCCGAATTAACTACGGTGGTCCCGCCCGTATGGGTGTTTTTTATCGGTCTCGTTTTGTGTGGACTGCCAATTACCCAGTCGCTAGCCTGCGGCTGAACCACACTGAAATAAAACCGTCTACTCTGTTTACTTGTTTGTCTTTGCTCCTGTTTACGCCTTCAGCATCTGCGGAGGAGATTATTGTCGAGAACACTTCTTCAAGCGACGCAAAGTCATACTCCGACAATGGCGTAGGCTGGCGCTACGAGGGCACGGTTCGTTCGGGTGGGCGAGGGCAGCATTTTTAAACCCGGGCCGGTGAGAGTTGGGGATTAGCTGATCCCGGTCTTTCCAATGTTAGTATTATCAAACAAGTCACCGTGAAAAACTGGGGGACCAATTCTTTGCTACTGACCGATCGTGATTTTGGTCAAACCAATGTTCCTCAGCCGCTGCAGCGGAATATTACGGTTTCGAACTATTCTTCGCGGGTTGTTACGATCTATACCAATCATGGCGGAGGATGGCACGTCGAAGGAACGGTAGGTGCGGGATTGAATGGGAGATTTCCTGTCAGCAATGGCGATGGTTGGGGGATCGATGATCCGACCCGGGGGGGGGGAATGAATTTGGTGAAAGAGATCACGATTAAGAGTTATGATCCGAAACCCAGCATGACGATCAATGATCAGAATTTGGGCATCTCTCAGCCTATTCTTCCGCCACCTTCGGCACCGAAGACGAAAGTTCTCACGGCAAATAACCGGAGCAGTGACGACCTCAATCTCTATGCCGAAACGGGTGGTGGGTATGGTTATGTAGGCAAAGTCCGGGCAGGTTCTCAAAGCACTTTTCAAGCGGTTCAAGGCGACGCCTGGGCCTTTGATGATCCTAACAAGCCGGGTATCAATCCCATTCGCCGCTTTGTGATTAATGCTTGGGGGGCAAACGTAATCTCCGTCAGTGATTCTGATTTCCAGACTGGTGGCGGCGGGGGATTCTTTCCTATCCCCTCGAAGCCTAAGCCGATCGACAAAGTTTCGATCCGGTTCAATAACAAGTCGATTCACAAAGGCGAAGTTTATCTTAAAAAAGGGCTGTTCTCGAAAAACCTTCTCGGAACGGTAGGATCGTGGGGGCAAAAAACGTTTAGTCTCACTCCCGGAGATACGATTGTGATTTCGAAGTCGGGGTCGATCAAAACGATTCATTACTGTGTTCCGAGTTCGAGTCAGACTTATTCGTTCAAGCCTCGAAATTAGCTTCGGCAGATTCAGAAGACGGCATGTCAATTAATGTGCTCTCGAGGTTAGCTCTTCCTTGATAAAGGAGGTGTAATCGTTTTCCTTGCCGTATTCAAATGGCGCGAACTCCTCGATATCAGGCAGAGTCCGGCGGCGCCCCGCTTTGGGCTTCTGAGCCTTTTCGCGTCTTTTTCCCACTTGGTATTGCCGCAGGAATCTTTGGGCTGATACTGTGGCCACTCCACTATCTGGGTTGGTGGCCGACTTACCCTGCGATTCAGCATCCCCGTATTCTCATTTTTGGATTCGGGGCTGCATTTCTCTTCAAGTTCCTTGGAACGGCGTGGCCTCGATTCCTAGAGGCTAAGGCACTTTCGTTTTATGAAGTCACCGTGCTCATGTTTGCCTGGAGCGTCGCTCAGATCTACTATGTGAAAGGGGATATTTCACATGGCGATTTATCTGCAGGGATTGGCTGTCTGTGGCTTCTCATTATTCTCGGTATTCGTATGATCCGAAAAGAGCGGGAGTTTCCCCCTCCAGGTTTCCTGCTCGCTTTTTCGGCTGTAGGTCTTGCCACTGCGACTCTGTTTTGTTGGGTCACGGGATGGGATAAGCACTCGCCGGATTGGTATCATGTGTTTCGGTTGCTGGCTTATCAAGGGGTTCTCCTACTGCCTCTCATGGGAGTGGGCTCATATCTCTTCGCTCGATTTTTTCAGATCCCGGGGCAGAAGCCTGTCATGGCCAAATACCGTGGCCCGGCGGTTTGGTCGGCAGCCGTGATTATTCTCGGTTCCTTTGCTGTTGAAGCGTTTGTCTCGGCTCGCTATGGCAATCTTTTGTGACTGAGTGGGTTTCTGGTTTGGGCGGTGGGGGCAGTGCCGGGAATCTGGAGCGTTCGTGCCCCTGGAACTCGACCGTGGGCCCTGCGGATCGGTTTAATTTTCATTGCAGGCGGTTTTCTCTGCCGAACGATTTGGCCGCTTCAGTTGTTTGCCTTTGAGCACTTCCTTTTTCTGTGCGGTTTCGGTCTCGTGATTCTGCTTACTGCAGATCGAGTCGTGATGGGGCATTGCGCCTCTCCGACTGAGATGACTCCAAAGAGCAAAACCTGGCGCTGGATGGCGTGGCTGCTTTTTATCGCTGCCCCAACCCGGGCGACGGCTGATCTGGTTCCATCGACTCGCGTTTCGCATCACATTTATGCGGCGATCATGGTATTAGCGCTCATGTTGATTTGGTTTGTTCTCCATTTTAAGCGATTCAGTCGCAAGCCACCCGCTGAATGAACAAGGCCTCCGGTATTCTAAGCTATCTGGCGGAGTGTTACCGGGAGAATGGTAGCCGCGTTGGCATTGGGAGCCTTGAGAGTAGTCGGGTGAAGCAGTCACTGATTATCAGTGGCGAGGACCCTGTGATTTCCCGGGCGGTCTTCGATGGTGTGCACTTTGTTCCTGGGAAACGAGCGGCTGCCCTCGCGACGCAGGCTCGTCTCTACGAGAAGGATAGGGATCTCTTTTTCGGCGCCATTTTCTACATTGGCAAAACGGACGGGGATACGCTGCGACGAAAGCCGACGTTTGCTCCGTTGGTCCTCTATCCTGCAGAGGTTGCTACGGTGATCGATGATTCCGGAGCTGAGTTTTCGATTGAGACCGAACGTTGCATTCTCAATGATGCCTTACTTTCCGAAATTGGTTCTGATGAATTCATCTCCAAAGTCGAAGCGGCTATTGAGACCTCAGGGCACAATGAAGGCAGCATCGGTGAACTGAGACGGCTTTTTCGTGATGAAATGAGCGAAGTCGAGACGGATCAACTTTTGGATTATCCCCATCTCCTCACGAACCGGGAATTGCGTGAGGTTTATACAAAGGTAGCGGAGTCGAAACGCAGTCCTTCCCACTTGTTGCCGGGGGCAGTATTTTTTCTCGCAGATAAATCGGCGGAGATGCGGGGCGTGCTCAATGATTTGGAAGAGATGGCAGAGCCGGAGGAGGAGCCTTCCGATCCGATCGCGTCTATCTTAGGTCTTGGCGATCGCTACGCCATAAACGGGTCAACACGCAAGCAAGGCTACATTCCCGCTTCGCTGAGTCCTGCGCAGGAGAGTATTTCAAACTCAGCTGCGACGCGTCCTCTTACTTTAGCAGTAGGACCTCCGGGAACCGGGAAATCCTTCACCATCGCCGCTCTCGCGATTGAGGCGATGAGTCGCGGGGAATCCGTCCTCATCGTTTCCAAAATGGATCATGCGGTGGATGTCGTTGCCGACAAAATTGAAGAAAGTTTAGGCCTCTCGAATGTATGTGTCAGGGCGGGGCGGAAAAGCTACTTGAAGCAGCTCAAGAGTTTCTTGAGCGACTTGCTTTCCGGAATGTATTTCGATAGCGATATTAACGGCAAGGCGATGAAGGTTTCGGCAGGTGAGCTTCGGGCGATTACGGCGAAAATTCAGAGAACGGAATACGCGCTTGAAAAGCGAAGCCAGCGGGAGGAGCGCCGCGGGGCGATTCTATCACATCCCGACCCGGGCTTTTTTACGCGCTGGCGTCAGAAACGAATCCGGAGTCATGTCGCGAAGGATGAAACGGTGATCAGTAGGCTTGCCTTGCTGATCAGTGGGGAAGTCGACCAGCGAATTGCGAAGACAGTGAACTATCTGGAAAAAGCGAGAGGCTTTTACTTGAACCGGGCTCTGACGAGTCATCGCGTCACTTTTTAGGCCTTTAACAAAGGAATTCGAGCTCGAACGACTCACAAAAAGGAAGAATATTTCCAGTCCGTGAACTGGTCAGGTCTACTGGGAGCGCTCCCGGTTTGGCTCGTTAATCTCAGTGACTTGCATCGAGTCCTTCCCTTGAAAAAGCACCTCTTCGACCTCGTGATCATCGATGAGGCCTCGCAGTGCGATATAGCCTCCGCCTTGCCGGCTCTCCACCGGGCAAAACGCGCCGTCATCACTGGTGACACAAAGCAACTTAGCCACGTCTCTTTCCTGTCGCTCGCCAGCCAATCCGATTTTGCCTGTCAATTCGGTCTCGATGAATCGCAGTTGGAACGGTTCAATTTTCGAAAAGTCAGTCTGGTCGATTTGGCGTCGGGTTCGATTAACGAGCAGGAGTCGGTCATTTTTCTAAACGAGCATTTCAGAAGTCGTCCCGGAATCATCAGTATCAGTAACGAAGCATTTTATTCAAATAAGCTCTCTATCATGACGGGGCACCGGATGATCGACCGTCTCGGATCGGCGGAATATTCCGTCCGCCGAATGGGTGGCGAGCGAGGCGAAAACGGAGTCAACGAGGCCGAGATCGACGCGATATTCGGTGAACTTCAAACGTTAATAAAACCTGCTGGAGCGGCCTTGAGTATTGGAATCCTCTCGCCCTTCCGCGCTCAGGTCGATGCGATTTTGAAACGGGTCGAGGCTTCGCCCGATTTACATCTGCTTTTGAATAGACATGAGCTTCTCGTGGGAACGGCCCATTCTTTTCAGGGCGAGGAGCGTGATGTCATGCTTTTGTCTTTCGCTCTCGATAATGCAAGTCCATCCGCCAGCTTTCGCTATCTGGACAAGGAAGATGTCTTCAATGTCTCGATCACCCGGGCGCGGCTTGAGAATCGTCTCTTTCTCTCATTCGGGGCAGATTCAAAAGCGGGGCCGCTCGCGAGGCGCTTTATTGCGCATGCCGATCAAATTGAGCGGGAGCATAAGTCGAAGAGAACGGGGCCTGAAAGGGGGAGGTCAACGACTCAACCTTCTTTGCTCAATGGTGAAGGTGCTAAACTGATGAAAGCATCAATGATCGAGGCTTTCAGGTCGAAGAAAGCTTTCAGATCGGTGGGTATGAGGTCGATTTGCTTTGTATCGGAGAGAAGATCTCTCTTGCGATAGACTTGATCGGCTTTGCGGGACCACATGCGGAAGCAATGGGTCTGGAAAGACACCTGATGCTGAAGCGCGCGGGGATTCAGGTTTATCCCATCGCCTTATCCGAATGGGTGATGAAGTCGGACCAAGTGTTGGCTGAATTGGATTTGTTAATCGCGCACAGCGGTTGATAACAAGGAGTGGCTCGTTTTCATCCTTCAACGAAGCAAATAGTGACAGTGTAAGGGCCCCGGTAGCGAGCCTTAATCCAGCCAATCCATTTCAACGAGACGTGCTGAAATGTAACCTACTGAAATGTAGGTCTGCAATTCAAGGGGGATGCGGTATTGATCATCCGAAACCCAGAGCGAGGTTTTTTTGACTTTCTCGTAATTTTTGATGGAGAGATCCCCGTTAATCTTTCCGACGTCGGCATCCAGTTTGATCGCCGAATATTTGGTGGCCTTTCCTCTGGCGTTCTTCATTTTGTGCACCTCGCGTCCGACGACGATGAAGTTGGCGAGGTAGGGCTTGTTAAAAGGAGTCACGACCATGGATACTTTCTGGCCATTCTTTAATTCCAGGCTACGAAGGTAAAAGGTGGAAGAAAGAACGTCGTGGCCGTAGTCGAATTCGAATTTTCGATCCCGTCTCACTTCCTTTTCATTGTTCTTTTTGGAGACTGTCTTGAAGTTTTGTTCACGGCTTCCAAAAATGATGTCGTAGCTATTCACTGCGTTACGTTCTTTCTCGGAAAGTTGAAAGGTTAGGGGGCGAAGTGAATTTTCCTCAACGATAGAGCGGGCCTTAAAATCGTAGGGCCAAACGAGACGGGCGAATCCAGTGCTCTTTCCGCTGGCATTACCTACCAATTTGCTAGTGCTCTCACCATCACGCATGATCGCGATTTGCACTTTTCCTGCATTGAACCGGTTATTCCAGCTGAGCGTGTAATCCAGCTTCACCGGTCTCAAATCGGCATGTCCGCCAGGGGGCAGTCGGGTGACATCTTTCAGCCACTTGGGAGTGTCTTGAGCACAAAGAGGCCCCATCGAAATGATGGCGAGAAGAAACAAAGAAAAAGAAAATAAACAGACTTTCATGGTGAGGTGGGCCAAAAAGCGAAAGCTGCTGTGCGTCGTGACGCAAAGGTGGCGTTGAAATCAGCTCATTTCAACCTATACATTGACGAATGAGACATTTTGCTTATGCGAACTATTTTCGGTCAGCTTCGCAGACTTTCACGAAGGGATTTTGCCTATTACTTGTGGCGGGATTGGTGATTTCAGGGTGTGAGAAGCGGGGTTCAGAAGGTGAGACAGCAAATCAAGACGCAGAAGTCACTGAAACTCAATCCGATTGGCCCCTTTTTCGAGGCGATCCGCAGATGCAGGGGGTGAGTGTTGAAAACATCGCTCCTCCGTTGCAGATCAAGTGGTCATTCGAGCCGCCGGTAGCGGAAGGCAAAAAGCGACCGCCGATTGAGGCGTCGCCTGTCGTAGCGGATGGACGGGTCTTTGTCGGCACGCAGGATGGTCATTTTTATGGTATTGATCTGAAGGATGGCTCTGAGATCTGGTCATTTAAAGCAGAGGGGCCTATCAGTGCTCCGGCAGCAGTAATGAAAGAGAGTGTTTTTGTAGGCGACACCTACGGGTTTATTTACGCGCTTGATGTGAAAACAGGGGAAGAGCGCTGGCGTTTCGAAACGGAGGGCAAAATCGAAGGCGGCGTGAACACTTATGTGTCGGATACGGGTTCTGAAGAGATCTTTGTGGGAAGTCATGACTATTTTCTTTACTGCCTCAATGCGGAGAGTGGAGCAGTCGTTTGGAAGCACGAGACCGGAAATTATGTCGTAGCCACGCCTTCCTTGATTGAACTTGAGGGCAGGGAAGCAGTGTCATTTGGTGGTTGTGATGGGATCTTGCACGTGGTTTCCGCCTCGGGAGAAGGCGAGGCTCAGGAAATTGAAGTGGGATCCTATATAGCGAATACCTCTGCGGTTCGCGATGGTATCGCTTATGTGGCTCACAACGGGGGGGAAGTCCTCGCGATTGATATCGAATCCGGTGAGTCGGCCTGGAAGCTCGAAACCCAGAATGAATACACTGCATCGCCTGCCGTGGATGAGACCACACTCTACATTGCGGGGCCTGATAAGCGTCTCGTCGCTTACGACCGGGGGATGGGAGAGGAAAAATGGGCCTTTCGGGCACCGAGGGCCCTGCACAGTTCTCCCGTGATCACTGGTGACACGATCTGGCAGGGTGGTATGGACGGGCGCCTCTATGCTATCAACAAAGCGGATGGCACTGAGGTATGGAATTTTGATCTGGGAGCGCAAATCAAAGCCTCTCCGGCGGTATCACGCGGGGTTCTCGTTATTTGCGGGGATGACGGCGTGGTGTATGGTTTCGGTAAGTGAAACGTCCAACACGGACTTCCTCTAATTCTCATGTCTGAAACAGCCAATTCCAAATCCTCCGACGGTCTTATTGATAAATTGAACGTCCCGCTCTCCGATGGTGAAGGGGATGACACGGAGGTCGGAAATTACTTCGTAGCAAACTACCCTCCGTTTTCCTTCTGGGATCGTGAGGATAAAGAACAGAAGCAAATCCACGAGGTTCTCAACTCACCAACTCCCAAGGACACGAATCTCGGAGTTTATTTTCATATCCCGTTTTGCCGGAAACGTTGCCATTTCTGCTATTTCCGCGTTTACACCGATAAAAATTCCAATGAGATCAACGCTTATCTCGATGCGGGGATCAAGGAGTTTGAGCGTTACGCGCAAACCTCGTATCTCGCGGGGAGGAAACCTCAATTCGTTTATTTTGGAGGCGGCACCCCAAGTTATCTTTCGATCAAACAGCTCACGGATCTGACGAATCGAATGAAGGATTCTTTCTCCTGGGATGAGGCTGAAGAAGTCGCTTTCGAGTGCGAGCCGGGAACGCTGACTGAGAAGAAGCTCGAAGCACTTCGTGACATCGGTGTAACCAGGCTCAGCCTCGGAATTGAAAACTTTGATGATCACATTCTCGAAGTGAATGGACGGGCGCACCGATCAAAAGAAGCGTTTCGCGCTCTCGGGTTTGCGAACACGCTTGGATTCGATCAGGTCAATATTGATCTCATCGCAGGAATGATGGATGAGACCGAGGACAACTGGAAGCGATGCGTCGAAACGGCGATCGAGCAATCTCCTGATTGTGTCACGATTTACCAGATGGAGATTCCCTATAATACAACGATTTACAAAGAGATGAAGTCCTCTGGTCGGATTACTGCTCCCGTCGCGAATTGGCAGACGAAGCGAAGGTGGGTCGACTGGGCGTTTGATCAGTTTCAGGACGCCGGCTACACCGTGAACAGCGCCTACACCGTGGTGAAAAATCCCGAGACAACAAAGTTTATCTATCGTGACAGTCTGTGGGAAGGGGCTGATTTACTCTCTGCCGGGGTTGCCAGCTTTGGTCATTTCGGAGGAGTGCATTATCAGAACCAAGCTGATGTGGGGCCCTATATGACTCAGGTCGATAGCGGAGAACTTCCTATTTTCCGTTCTTACAAGACGAATGCCGAAGAGCGTTTTATTCGCGAGTTTGTTCTCCAACTCAAGCTCGGTAGGACCAGCCTGCAGTATTTCAAAGACAAGTATGGCGTTGATCCTGAGGCCCGGTTCCCCGCTGAACTCGCCGCGCTCAAGGAGCAGGGCTATTTTTCCATTGATAAGGGAGACATCGTCGTGAGTCGCGACGGGTTGCTTCAAATTGACCGCCTTCTTCATGGCTTCTTCCTCGAAGAACATCGTGATGCACGCTACACCTGATCCATCTCAAATGAGGCAGGCTGCGAGCGATGCGCTGGCAGAGGCACTTCATCAACTGTTGCCATTCCACTTTTTCTACGAGAAAGCAGGCGCGGAACTGCCTGACTTTACCTTTCTTGAAGGAAGTGAGGTTCCGTATCCTTATCGCTCGTTACTTGTTCATCAGAATGATATGACCCCGACTCTGGCGGCATTTCATCATTCGAAACTCTATCTGGAAGTTCATGCGCATGAGTCCACCGATGCATTCGTGATGCGTCTGGTTAGTTTGCACGCGAAGGCTTCTGATAAGCCGGTCGAGTATGGGGCCATTGCGATTCAGCTGAAATCGCTCCCTGAAAAGGTTCGGGAGGAAGTCATCAGCGGTAAGAAACCGCTTGGAGGCATTCTGGGAGATTACGAAGTTGTTCACAGCGGCAAGCCCTCGAGCTATTTTTCAGTTCCGGGAGACCCGTTGATTGCCGGGGCTCTCGACCAGCGCGAAGGCGAGATTCTTTACGGGCGATGCAATCAGCTTCTCGATGCTGATGGTATGGTTTTCGCCGATATCGTCGAGATTTTGCCGCGCTCGAATGAATCCGAACAGTGGGTTCAGACCGTAACTAAATAGAGAGAACCTTTCGTTTTTATGAGTGATTCAAATTGGGATGTAGTCGTAATCGGAGCTGGCCCCGCCGGAGCCACTTCAGCTGCCTTACTGGCTGAGAAGGGGAGACGCGTTCTTGTTCTCGAGAAAGAGAAGTTCCCACGCTACCATGTCGGTGAATCAATGATGCCCTTTTGCTGGTTCACTCTCGATCGGCTTGGTCTCACAGAGAAAATGGATGAGATCGGATTTCAGCAGAAGCACAGCGTTCAGTTCGTCTCGACGGACGGTCAGATCTCGAAGCCGTTCTACTTTTTTGAGCATGATAACAGAGCGTCTGCGGTGACCTGGCAGGTTGAGCGAATGGAGTTTGATCAAATGTTGGTCGATCGCGCGAAGGAGCTTGGTGCCGAAGTGCTTGATGAGCAAAAGGTGACTCAACTCATCAAGAATGAGTCCGGCGCTGTGATCGGCGTTTCGGTTGAGAATTTAGAGGGTGAGTCGCGAGACGTCTTTGCAAAGATCGTCATTGATGGTTCAGGTCGGGATTGTGTCGTCGCGAGCAAACAGAAGTGGCGAAATCGAGATCCGGAACTGAATAAAATTGCCATCTGGACATACTACGAAGGGGCTATGCGCGACCCGGGTCTCGATGCAGGCTCGACCACAGTTGCCTACATCCCTAACAAAGGGTGGTTTTGGTATATCCCAATGCGAGGGAATAGGGTCAGCGTGGGGCTTGTTGCCGATCGCGATTACCTTTACCGCGATTCACGCGAGCCAAGTGAGATTTTTGATCGTGAAATCGAGGAGAATGTGTGGATCACCGAGCACCTCGAGTCAGGTAAGCAAGTAGGGCAATACTGGATCACGGGTGAATACAGTTACCGCTCTAATTACTGCGCAGGAGATGGTGTTGTTCTCGTTGGTGATGCCTTCGCCTTCCTGGATCCCGTTTTCTCTTCCGGTGTCTTTCTGGCACTCAAGTCAGGCGAACTCGCCGCCGATGCGATTGATCTGGCTCTTGAAAAAGGGGATACCAGTGCGGCTCAGTTCGAGCAATATGGAAACGATGTCTGCCTCGCAATTGAGCGGATGAGAAAGATCGTCTGCGCCTTCTACCATCCTGAGTTCAATTTCGGGAAGCTCGTCAAAAAGCATCCTGAGCTTCGCCCTGTGCTCACCGACCTACTCGTTGGTGATGTATTCATTGATAAGTTCGAGGATCTCTTTACCGCGGTTCGCGAAATCTGCGAGCTGCCTACCGAACTGGACTACGGTTTCCGGGTAGCTGATTTGGCAGCGATGTCGGCTGGGTGATCTGATTGGCTGATGATCGGTTTGGTTCGATTCTCCTGATCGACTGGATTGGTTTGTCGTACTCTTTCCTGAGGGGTGTTTTCACCTCGGGTTCCCGCGATCACTGAAAAAGCTGTCATTAAACCCTGTTTGGTCTTGCACCTTAGAGGGTTTGGTCGGATGTCTAAGGCCCTGTGATAAGTATTTCAGATCTCGGTAATGCCTCAGAATCTCTTACCCAATCGACGGGTGCGTTTTTCAGCGACACGGGTGCGCTCTCGGGGCTGAAGGATTTCGAGTATCGGCCTGAGCAGCAGCAGATGGCGGTTGCGGTGGCCCGAGCGCTGGAGGAGGAACGTCCGCTTGTCGTTGAAGCGGGAACCGGGGTGGGCAAATCGCTCGCTTATCTGGCTCCTGCGGTGAAAAAAGCGCTTAGCGAGAGTCGAAAAGCGATTATCTCGACGCACACGATCAATTTACAGGAACAGTTGATCGAAAAGGATCTCCCATTGCTGCAATCGGTGATGGATGAGCCTTTCAAGGCGCTTTTGCTAAAGGGGCGCCGAAATTATCTTTGTCCGGTGCGACTGCGAATCGCGATGTCGGGTGGCGGAGAAATGTTCTCGTCATCCGAACTCGAAGAACTCAAGGCCATTTGGGAATGGGCTCAAACGACGGAGCTGGGAACCTTGAGTGAACTAGGATTTTCTCCGGCCCCGCGGGTTTGGTCTCAGGTTTGCAGCGAGACACATGCCTGCACCGCGCGCAGTTGCGGGCCTAACGGAAACTGCTTTTACCAGGAAGTGCGCAAACTGGTCGCGGATGCGGATGTGTTGGTCCTGAACCACACGCTCTTTTTTACGCTGCTGAGCAGTAATACGGAGTTCAGCGACTCGGGAAAGGGCTTCCTCTTTGCGAATGATTTTCTGATTTTTGATGAGGCTCATACGCTTGAGCAGGTGGCGGCGAGGCAGTTGGGGATTTCGCTTTCCCAAACGGGAATGAAGTTCGATCTCCACCGGCTTTTTAACCCGAAGAATCGAAAGGGACTCTTTCAATTCACCGGAGACACGGCGGGGCGTCGGCTCACGATGAAGCTTCTCGACGATATCGATGAATTCTTCGGCGATATCGAAGAAGCCTGCGTGTGGGGCGACTGGGGACGTGAATTTCGTGTCCGGGAGCCTGAATTGGTCGATGATACACTCGGAGCGGGGTTAATCGAGGTGAGCCGCCGAGCCCGGGCTCAGGCAGAACTCGCGAAGGAGACCACAAAAAACGAGCTCAACGAACTCGCGCGTCGTCTCAACGAAATGCGGGCGGCGCTGTCGACATTTCTGGATCAGCAGGAAGATGGCCTTGTCTATTGGGTGGAGAAGGACCATCGCGAGGCATTGACTTTGAATGCGGCACCGATTGATGTGTCGGAGCTTTTGAAACCGGTCTTTTTCGAGAGGGATCGGCCCTGTGTTTTTACGAGTGCGACGCTGGGAATAGGGGAGAAAGATCTTGGGTATTTCAAAGGTCGGGTCGGCGCGGAAGAGGTCGAAGCGGTTCAGATCGGGAGCCCATTTGACTATCGAATGCAGATGACGATTCATCTGGTTCGAAATATGCCCGAACCCCGTGCAGACGGGTATGAAGCCTCTCTTGCGAAGTGGATTAAGCATTTCATTGCCAAATCCGGGGGAAGGGCGTTTGTCCTTTTTACAAGTTACAAGTTGATGCAGCGGACCTCGGAGTTGCTGAAAGATTTTTTCGAGGGTGAATCGCTGACTTTGTTAGTGCAGGGGCAGGGGAGTTCGCGGGGCCAGCTCATTGAGGCCTTTAAGGAAGAGGAAACGAGCGTGCTTTTTGGCACGGACAGCTTCTGGACGGGCGTGGATGTCCCGGGGAAAGCGCTTACGAATGTGATTATCACGCGTCTTCCATTTGCGGTTCCGGATCATCCACTGACGCAAGCGAGGCTTGAGCATATTGAAGAGCACGGGGGGAATTCATTCATGCAATACACCGTTCCCGAGGCGATTTTGAAGCTCAGGCAGGGCGTTGGCCGCCTTATCCGCAGTGGTGAAGATGAGGGAATGGTTGTCTTGCTCGATAACCGGATTTTGAGTAAGCGTTACGGAAAACTGTTTCTCGATGCGCTGCCGGATGCGCCGGTGGAGATTGAGGAGTCTTAGTGAGCGGTTTGGTCGTGCTCAAGATGCAGCCTCTCCTTGAAAAGGGAATCAGGTGAACTGATGGTTGGACAGCTCGCTGCGATTTCATTATCAATTCGGTGATGACCTATTTTGATCTCCAGGTAAACGGATATGGTGGAACGGATTTTTGTTCGGATCACATGACAGCGGAAGAGTTTCACTCTGCCTGCGAATCGCTCGCGGCGGATGGGATTGAGAGCTTTCTTGCGACAATTATTACGGATTCGGTGGACGCCTTGGTTGGAAAGCTGGAGCGGATGGTGGAATTCCGTGACGAGGATCCTCTGATTAAGAAAATGGTTCGTGGATTTCATGTCGAGGGGCCTTTCATCAGTCCTCTCGAAGGCTATGTCGGGGCTCATCCCGCGAGCGAGGTATGCCCGGCGAATGTTGAGGATGCGAAGCGCCTTATCGATGCTGGAAACGGGCTCGTTCGTCTTATCACCCTGGCACCGGAATACGACGAAGGCGCTGCAACGACGCGTTTCATCGCAGAGCAGGGAATTACCGTTTCAGCGGGCCATTGCGATCCCAGCATGCAGACTTTGGAGCGGGCGATTGATGCGGGGCTCTCGATGGTGACTCATTTGGGGAATGGTTGTCCCGTGACAGTAAATCGGCATGAGAATTTCATTCAGCGAGCGCTGTCGCTTTCAGACCGGTTGTGGCTTTGTTTTATTCCTGATGGGGCGCATGTCCCATTTTTTGCGCTCAACAATTACCTGAAAATTGCAGGGCTTGAGCGGACAATTATGACGACCGATGCGATCATGGCGGCGGGACTCGGTCCGGGCACCTACGAGTTGTCCGGCGCTCCGGTGGAAATCGATGAGCACGGGGTTGCCCGACGACCTGGTTCTCCCAATCTTGCCGGTTCGACGATTCGGGGGCATGAGGTGGCAAGAAACCTGCGAAGTCATTTAGGAATGAACGATTCCGAGATTGATTTGGTGTTTCGAGCGAACCCGCTGAAGGCGCTTGGATTGGAATAATTTTCGGGTGGTTTTCTGACAGCCATCATCTAAGATTCGGCATTGATCTCGATGACCGTCTCTTGAGATGTCATCTTAAGATTGCATCCCTACGTACTATGGAACAACGACTCGCCGGAATTTTGGTTCCGGTTTTTTCACTTCGTGGCGAAAATGACCTGGGCATCGGCGATGTCAGGTCACTTCGCGATTTTGTTCGCTTTGCTTCTGAGGTCGGTATGGGCTTCGTGCAGCTGCTTCCGATCAACGAGACAGGGCCCGACAACAGCCCTTACAACGCGATCAGCTCGGTGGCGATCGAGCCTATGACGCTGAATTGTTCGCGTGACGGGCTCAAGGACCTTGATGCCGCCGCTTTCGAGCGAATCACAGGGAACTATGATCTTGCGGCAATGAATGAGGGTGCGGTCGATTATGTGCCCGTTCGGAAGCTGAAACATGAGTTGTTGCGCAGCGCATTCGACCATTTTTGTGACACGGTTTATGGCCGCGTCGACGTTCGTGCAGGCTCTTTCGATGAATTTTGTGCCAATGAAGCCGGTTGGCTCAATGACTACTGCCTTTTTCGCCTTTTTATGGATCGTGAAGGGGGGAGCCAGGTCTGGCAACAGTGGAGTGATGGCCTTCAGAACAAGGATGACGCACTTGCTGGGATCTTGAAAGAGGCGAAGCTTAATCCCGAGGGAATTGATCGTGAGCTTCGCTATTACGCTTATGTCCAGTGGGTTGCTTTTGAGCAATGGGGAGCGATTCGAGAGTATGCCGCAAGCCGCGGAATCAGCTTGATGGGGGACATTCCCTTTGGTGTCAGTCTTTACAGTGTTGATGTCTGGGCCAATCTCGAGATGTTTGATCTCGATTGGTATGGGGGCGCTCCACCTGAGCAACTGTTCAAGGATGATGAGTTCGTTCAGAAGTGGGGACAGAATTGGGGGATTCCTCTTTACCGCTGGGATGTGCTCGAAGAACGGAAATTTGACTGGTGGCGCCAGCGGATTGCGAAGACGACCGAGATATTTAAAATGTTCCGTGTCGATCATGCGCTCGGTTTCTATCGCATTTACTCATTCCCCTGGAATCCAGTGAGAAACGAAGAGTTTTTACCCTTATCGGATGAAGAGGCCGCGTCGAGGTGTGACGGGCGTCGACCTCGTTTTCGGCCTCGTCCTGATCATAATGACGAGGCTAAACACCTCAATCGTGAAGATGGAGAGAAGTATCTCAAGATGATTCAGGAAGCAGCAGGAGATGCCGAAGTGATTGCAGAAGATCTCGGTAAGGTTCCCGATTATGTGCGGCCTTCGCTCGCAGAGCTTAAGATTGCCGGCATGAAAGTGCCGCAGTGGGAGTTCAAGGACGGTCACGTCGCCTCAGGGCTTCATTATCCGACTTGTTCGTTCGCCGCCTACGCGACACATGATCATTTTCCGGTTCGTGCTCAATGGGAGCAGCAGTTCCAGAGCATGCAGGATGAGGAGCATGGCAGCCCCGAGTGGTGGGATTCACGCAATTTTCTCGCAACTCTTTGTTCTTTCGCGGGGATTGAGTTCTCGGATGAAGAGCCGCCGGCCTACTCGGACGAGATCTGGTACAAGCTTTTGAGAGAGATTTCGATGTCGAACTCGGATCGAATTGCGGTCATGATTAATGACCTGATACTGTCAACCGAGCGTATCAACGTTCCCGGCGTGATAGACGGGACCAACTGGAGTTACCGGGTTCCGATGACAGGTGACGAACTCGTTGCAGGAAAGGCTTTCAGCGAACTCCGAGAGATGTTAAAAAATGCCTTGAATGAGACGGGACGTTCGCGAAAAGTGGGCGGCTTCTAACGCCTGTTTACAAGCTACTCTTCCGCATACAAACAATATCAGATTTTCTAAAGTTTATGAGCAAACCAATCCGTGTCGCAATCACGGGAGCCGCCGGTCAAATCGGTTACTCCCTCCTTTTTCGAATCGCCAGTGGAGCCATGTTTGGCCCCGACCAGAAAGTGGCGCTCAATTTGATTGAAATAGAGCCCGGAATGAAGGCGCTTGAAGGCGTTGTCATGGAATTGGATGATTGTGCGTTCCCGCTTTTGACCGATATCGTCGCGACTTCTGACCTCAATGTCGGATTCGAAGATGCTGACTGGTCTCTCCTCGTGGGCAGCGTTCCACGCAAAGCAGGAATGGAGCGTAAGGATCTTCTCGGGATTAATGGCAAAATTTTCACTGGTCAAGGGCAAGCAATCGCTGCTAATGCTGCTCCCGGTGCCCGCACCTTGGTGGTCGGAAATCCCTGTAACACCAACTGTCTCATCGCGATGAACAGTGCTTCGGCCGTTGCCGGAGCTGACTTTTCCAGTGATCGATGGTTTGCGATGACTCGTCTCGACGAGAACCGCGCCAAGTCTCAGCTTGCTGCGAAGGCAGGCGTTCACGTAAGCGAAGTTTCCAATACTACGATTTGGGGGAATCACTCAGCGACTCAGTATCCTGATTTTTACAATGCCCAGATTTCCGGTAAGCCAGCAGCTGAGGTTATTCCCGATGAGGCGTGGCTTCAGGGCGAATTCATCGAGACGGTTCAGAAGCGCGGCGCGGCGATTATTGCGGCCCGTGGTTCGAGTTCGGCGGCTTCCGCTGCTAATGCGATTGTTGATACAGTTCGTGGGCTTACCACTCCCACAGCTGAAGGCGACACGAACAGCGTTTGCGTTTGTTCTGACGGGTCCTATGGCGTCGACGAAGGACTGATTTCGTCCTTTCCTATCAAAACGGACGGAGAGAACTGGGAAATCGTTCAGGGAGTGCCGGTTAATGAGTTTAGTGCGGCCAAAATCGAGGCTTCGGTTCAAGAGCTGAGAGAAGAGCGTGAGGCTGTTTCTGACCTATTGCCTTAACTTACTAGAAATTTAATAATTCTTGATAACTAGAGCCTGTTAAAGCGGCTTTCATACCCTATTGACTCAAGAGTTCATCGACGTAAGGTCAGCGACCCGACCAGACTTGAAGATTTCCCGAAAATCTGAGATAATTTATAGTGTTTTGTGTGATCCCAATCATACGCACATCCAACCATAAGTGAGATACTGCGAGAGGCCGCCCCCGATCTCTTAGCGGGCTCACTTATTTCTGTTTTTACTAGAAAGATACGAAACATGTCCAAGAACGAATCAGCGAATCACGAGCCTTTGGCTATCGTGGGGATAGGATGTCGACTACCGGGAGGAGTTTCCGGTCCCGAGTCCTTCTGGCAAATGATGGTTGAAGGCAAGTCGGGGATTGTTCCGGTGCCTAGTGATCGTTGGAATCGCGAGCGATGGCATCATGAAAATGTAGATATTCCGAGCAAGATGATCACCAAGTGGGGTGGTTTTGTTCATGATCACGACAAGTTCGATGCCCAGTTTTTTGGTATCTCTCCTCGTGAGGCGCTGCGAATGGATCCCCAGCAGCGCTGGATGCTGGAGACTGCGTGGGAGTCTCTTGAAGATGCGGGCATGGCGCCGGGCAGCCTTCGCGGATCGCAGACTTCCGTCTATGTTGGAATCGCCTCGAATGACTACGCCAACGTGGCGCAGAGTGATGCCCGAAATGTTGATGTGCACACGAACTCGGGAAGCACACTCTCGATTGCGTCGAACCGTATTTCTTATCTTTTTGATCTCAAAGGTCCTTCTGTTTCGGTTGATACGGCCTGTTCTTCCGCTCTCGTCGCTATTAACCTCGCGTGCGAAAGCATCTGGGGTGGCAGTGCGACCATGGCTCTCGCCGGAGGAGTGAATGCACTTTTGACGCCAGATGCTTCGATCGGATTTTCGAAAGCGACGATGCTTTCCCCTACGGGGCAATGTTTCGCCTTCGATGACAGAGCGAATGGCTATGTTCGTGGCGAAGGTGCTGGAATGTTCGTTATTAAACCCCTCGCTAAGGCGCAGGAGGATGGTGATCGTATTTATTGCACGATCAAAGCCGCGGTGATCAACCAGGATGGAAACACGTCCTCGATGACGGTTCCCGGTGTCGAAACTCAAGCTGAGATGCTACGTATTGCCTACGCCCAGGCCGGTATTGAGCCTAAGCGAGTGCGTTACATGGAAGCTCACGGAACGGGAACGCCTGTGGGTGACCCGATCGAGACGCGTGCTCTCGGGATCGTTCTTTCCGATGGCCGTGATGATGATGATGTCTGCATGGTTGGATCTGTGAAAACCAACGTGGGACACCTCGAGTCCGGCTCAGGGGTTGCGGGAGTTGCTAAGGCGGCATTGGTATTGCATCACGATACGATTCCACCGAACCTGAATTTCAAGAATCCGAACCCGAATATTCCATTCGATGAGTTCAAGATGAAGGTCGTAACCGAGTTGCAGCCATTGCCTCACCTCGGCGATTATCCGCCAGTGGTGGGAGTGAACAGTTTTGGATTTGGAGGAACCAACTCGCATATCGTTCTCGAGGCGGCTCCGCCGGTAAAGAAGGCGTCGAGTTCTACGAGCGATGAGAAGAAAGCAAAACGTCCGGTGCTTTTGCCTGTTTCGGCTCGTGGCGATGATGCCCTCACTGATACGGTGAAGAAGTGGCGCCGTTACCTCAAGGGAACGAAGAATAATCTCAGCGCGATTGCAGCAGCAGCAGGCCTGAATCGTGAGCATCATGACAACCGTCTCGCTATTATCGCGGACGACAAGACTGACCTTCTCCATGAGATGACCGAGTGGCTCGCCACTGGTAGCAGTGATAAAGTAATTTCCGGGAAGCCTGCCGGAGAGGCGCATCCGCTGGTTTTTGTCTTTACGGGGCAGGGGGCTCAGTGGTGGAAAATGGGGCAGGAGCTCATTGACCGTGAGCCTGTATTCCGTGGCGTTCTCGAAGAGATCGACAAGCACCTCAAGCCGCTTGCGGGTTGGTCGTTGATTGATGAAATGAAGAAGAATGAAGAGTCTTCTCAGATCAATCGTACGAACATCGCGCAGCCCGCTATTTTTGGACTCCAGATCGCTCTCGCTGAGCTTTGGAAGTCTTGGGGCATCGTGCCTTCGAAAGTCGTCGGTCACTCCGTGGGCGAAGTCGCCGCAGCCTATGTCGCCGGTGCCTACACGATGGAGGACGCCGTCACCATTATTTACCACCGCTCACGTCTTCAGGACAACACCGGTGGAAACGGCCGCATGGTCGCCGTCGGTATCTCTCAGGCGGAAGCCAAGAAGGTGCTCGCGGGGGTCGAAGACGAAGTTCAGGTCGCTGTGGTGAACAGCCCCGGTATGCTCACGCTTGCGGGTAACACCGAGCCACTAGAAGCCGTCGTCGAGAAGCTCGAAGAAGAGGGCAAATTTGTTCGCTGGCTCAGAATCGACTATGCGTTCCATACTCATCAGATGGAGCCGATCAAGGACGAGCTCCTTGAAACACTCAAAGGCATCAAGCCTCGCGAGACGACGATTCCATACATCTCCACCGTGACTGGCGGAATGTGCGAAGGAACTAAGCTCAATGGTGAATACTGGTGGAAGAACGTCCGTGAGTCCGTTCTTTTTGCGCCGGCGATTGCTAACTTGATTCGCTCGGGCGAAGATACTTTCCTTGAGTTGGGTCCACACCCTGCTCTGCAGAATCCCATCCTTGAGTGTCTTTCAGACCAGGGGCGTAAGGGATTCTATTTCTCCAGCCTTAAGCGTAAGACGGATGAGTCTGTCGAAATGCTGACGCAGCTCGCAAGTCTGCATAACCATGGTTACAAGGTCGATTGGGAATCGGTAAACCAGTCAAATGGAGCTGACGTTCGTCTTCCGACCTATGCGTGGCAGAAAGAGAAGTTCTGGCTCGAGTCACCCGAGAATGAGTATCTCCGTTGTGCTCCGCTTGAGCATCCTTTGCTTGGTCTCGTTCAAACGGCTCCTAAACCGACCTGGAGGTTTGATCTCGATCCTCGCTATTTTACCTGGCTCGATGATCACCGCTTCTGGGACAGCGTTGTTTTCCCTGCCGCCGGCTATGGCGAGATCGGTATCGCGATTTCCCGTAAGTTGTTCCCTGACGAGAATTATGTCGTCGAGGACCTCGAGATGAAAAAGGCGCTCTTCATTACTGAAGAGAAAGTTCCGGCTGTTCAGGTCGTGTTTGATCCTGATACTCGTATTTTTCAAATCTTCAGTAGCACAGGCGATCAGAAGGATTGGGAACTCAATTCTCAGGGCGTGCTCCGCAAGCAGCCGTTGCCGGTTGATAAGGTGGCCGACTTCGACGCGATCAAAGCGGACATGGAAAAGCATTTTACTCATGAAGAGTATTATGAGGACTACGAGGATGCGGGCTATCAGTTCCGCCCGTTGTTCCAGCACCTTCAGAATGTCTGGAGAAAAGATGGAGAGGCGCTTGCAGAGATCGTCGCTCCTGAGGGGCTTCGTGACACGATCCCTGATCATCACTTTCACCCCGCAGTGTTGGACGCTTGTTTCCACACTGTCAAAGGTGGGCAGGTCATTCCTGATGGCGCCAAAGGAAGTGATTACTTTTATCTTCCCGCCGCGATTCGCAGCATTCGACTATACACCGATAAACCGCCGCTTCGTCTCTGGGGGCATGCGAAGGTAAATTCGAACAACGACCGCGAATACATCATCGCTGACATCGATGTTTATGATGACGCAGGCAATCTGGTTGCAGAGATTTACGGATTCCGTGCCGACCGCGTTGAGCAGAATGACAACGACGATCTGGAGAAATGCCTCTACGAAGCTCGTTGGGAGCGTGCCATGCTTAAGGGCGCTCGCATCGAAGGTTCTGCCGAAATGCCATCTCCAGGCGAGTTGGTAGCTGCAGCGGGAGAAGGGCTACAAAAGCTTTATGACGCACGTGGTCTTGCTGATCACTACGGGACGTTTCTTCCTGCGATGGAAGCGATTTCGCGTCAGTTCATTACCAATGCCTACATCGAGCTGGGTTGGGATCCTGAAGTAGGGGATACGGTTAAAGTGGATGCCCACATGGCTGACCTCTCGATTGCTGATCAGCATCGCAAATTGGTTTATGGACAGATGACCGCTCTCACCGAAGCCGGGGTCCTTAAGGCTGCTGGCGATGGAACGTGGAAGGTGGTTGAGAAACCCGAGCATGAGGAAGCCCTTCAATGGGTCGATAAACTCGCTGTCGAAATGCCGGAGTTCGCTTCAGAGGCACAGCTTCAGCGTCTTACCGGCCCAAATCTTGCCGGCGTGCTTTGTGGCGAAACGGATCCTCTCGAGGTTCTTTTCCCCGGTGGCTCAGCGAGCGTCATGGAGCGGTTCTACCGCGAAGGCGCTGACTTTCCTGTCATCAACCAGCAGATCCGTCTCGCACTTGCCGCAGCGGTGAAAGATCTTCCTGAGCGCCGCGCGATTCGTGTTCTTGAAGTGGGTGCAGGAACCGGTTCTCTTACCAACGAAATCCTCGGTGTGTTCCCACCTGAGCGGACCGAGTATGTGTTCACTGATAACGGTCCGCTATTCCTTCAGTCCGCGCAGGATCGATTTGAAGAGGAGTATCCGTTTGTTGAATACAAAATGTTCGATTGTGAGAAGAGTCCTGAATCTCAGGGCTTCGAGCCACACCATTTTGATATCATCCTTGCTTCCAACGTGATCCACGCAACGCAGGATCTCACCGTGACGATGAATAATCTTCGTCGCTGTATGGCTCCCGATGCCACTCTGATGTTTCTCGAGGTGACGTGGCGCCGTGCGGCGCTTGATAATGTTTTTGGTCTTCTCGGCGGTTGGTGGCGTTTCACAGATACTGATCTCCGTGAACACTCAGCGCTTCTTACCCGGAAAGAGTGGGCAACGTTTCTCGGCAATCTCGATTTCCGCGAAGTGACCAGCTTTATCAGTTCCCCGATTCAAACGGAAGACCAGCAGGCCTGTTTGGTTGCGAAAGCACCAAGCCCTGTCGAGATGCCGGAAGTGGATGAGGAGGCTGATTCCAGTGCTCCTGCTTCTGAGGAAGGGGAGGTGATCGTTAAAGACGTGGTTTTGATCACAGATGATGCGTCGGGTCTTGGTAAAAAGGTTTCAACTGAGTTCGCTTCTGATGATCTCGAAATGCAGATTGTCGATGGAACCGTCGCGGCAATCACTGCGGCGCTCGATTTACTTGATGAGCAAGAGCGATCGGTTAAGATGATTATACAGACCTTGGCATTGGACCACCCAAGAGCTGCTGAGCTTGATTTGGCTTCGTTGTCTGACGCACAGGATACAGGTGTTCACTTTGCGCTCGGCTTGGTTCCTGCGATCGTTAATCGCGAGTGGGAAACGAGACCTCAGGTTGTTTTTCTCACCCGCGGAACCATGCCGGTTAACCCGGGGGAATCGCTCCCCGGTCTCGCTTCTGCACCAATCACTGGATTGTTGCGAGTGGTGAACAACGAGCATCCTGAATATTGCTGGACTCAGATCGACCTTGATCCTGCGGATAATCAGTTTGAGATCAAAGATCTCTGCGATGAAATCACGCTTTCAGATAAAGAGCACGAGATTGCTTTCCGTGGGAATGGTCGCTTCGTGCGTCGTGTCCATCGTGTGAAGCCGGATGATCTTCCTGCACGCACTCGAAACGCGGTTCAGGCCGATGGAACGGTGCTTCCGTATCGTCTCCAAATCGACAAGCCGGGTATTCTGACAAATCTGTCGCTGAACGAAACGAGCCCTCGCGAGCCGGATCCCGACGAGATCGAGATTCAGATCAAAGCGGGTGGTATCAACTTCCGTGATGTAATGAAAGCACTCGGAATTTATCCGGGTAATCCCGTAGACCTGAAATGGTTCGGTGATGATTTCTCAGGGACTGTTGTAAAAGTCGGATCAAATGTGAAGGACCTCGCGGTCGGCGACAATGTCGTTGGCATGGCTCCCTACTGTTTCCGAAGCTACGTCACTGTTCACCGCAACATGGTATTCCGTAAGCCGGATACCATGAGCCACGTCGAGGCTGCTACTTTGCCGACCGTGTTCCTCACGACGCACTATGCGATGAACGAACTCGCCCATATGGAGAAGGGCGAGAGCATTCTCATTCATGCCGGAACTGGTGGAGTGGGGCAGGCTGCGATTCAGATTGCGCAGCATCTTGGTCTGGTTGTTTTCTCAACGGCCGGCAGTCCTGAAAAGCGTCAGTTGCTCACCGATATGGGAGTGGACCACGTGCTTGATTCCCGAACCCTCAAGTTTGCGGATGAGATCATGCGTATCACGAACGGGGAAGGAGTCGACGCGGTTCTTAATTCGCTTGCCGGCGATTTCATTCCGAAGAACTTCAGCGTTCTGAAAACATTCGGCCGCTACATGGAGATCGGTAAAGTCGATGTCTATGGCAACTCGAAGATTGGTCTTGAGCCACTTCGTAACAACATCAGTTTCTTCGTCATTGATCTGGCTCAGCATTTGCAGAGTAAGCCTGCTTACGTTGCGAAAATGTTCTCCGAGCTGGAGGTCATGTTTTACGAGGAGACTTACAAGCCACTTCCCAATAAGTCATTTCCAGTGACGGAAGTGGTCGAAGCATTCCGCTATATGGCGGCAGGCAAGCACATTGGTAAAAATGTGCTTGACTTCGATCTTCCTGAAATCGAGATCGGACAGCCGACTGAAGATGGTAACCGCTTCCGTGGCGATGGCACATTCCTGATCACAGGTGGTGCCGGCGGATTTGGACTCGAACTTGCTCAGTGGATGGCCGACAACGGAGCACGTCATTTTGCTCTCATGAGCCGTTCCGGTCCTAAAGACGATGTTCTCGAAAAAATTGCAGCACTCAAGGCTAGCGGAGCCACTATCATGGATGCCCGTGGCGATGTCACGAAACGTGCTGACATTGATAGAATCGTAAAAGAGGTCCAGGCTGGCGATGCGCCGCTTATTGGAGTGATTCACGGTGCCATGGTTCTCGATGACGAGTTTGTCCTCGAACTCAACAAAGAACGTTTTGATAGCGTGCTTCTTCCGAAGATGCTTGGTGCGTGGAACCTTCACGAAGCGACGCTCGATATTCCGCTCGATTCTTTCATCTGTTTCTCATCGTTTTCAGCCTTTATTGGCGCGGTGAAGCAGTCCAATTACAACGCAGGAAACGTTTTCCTCGATCAGTTGTCATATCACCGTCGTTCACTCGGCTTGCCTTCTCTTACTTTTAACTGGGGTGCTCTTGAGGGCGCTGGATTCGTTTCTCGTAATGAGAAGACGCAACAGTATCTTGAATTAGTGGGACTCGGCGCGACGAACATGGAGGAAACACTCCACTTGTTCAGTCTCGGCGCTCCATCGGATTGCTATCAGCTCGGTGCCGCTCGTTGCAACTGGCAGGCCCTTGGTCGTTTCAGTCCTTCCGTGGGTGGATCGAAGATGTTCCTTCCTGTGGTTCCTCGCTCCAGTTCAGGTGGAGGTGACTCCATGTCAGCTCGAATTCTCGAAGCTCCTGTTGAGAAGCGCGCCGGTCTTGTCGAAGACCTTATCGCTGCTCAGGTGGGTGCTGTTCTCGGAACCGATGCTTCACGTCTCGATAAGGACACGCCACTCACGAACCTCGGACTCGACTCACTCATGGCGATTGAGTTGGTGAACCGAATTGAAGAGAAGCTTGGCATGTCAATGCCGATGGGATCCGTTTTAAATGGCCCAAGTATCAAGGATCTTTCTATTCCTGTTCTCGAGAAATTGATTGAATCCGGTGGTGCAGCCTCCAGCGATGGATCAGGGCTCGATGCCTCCAGCCTAGTTGAGTTCGAGGTGACTGGCGAGATGCCGGAAATGTTCCCGCTCACTGAAGGTCAGAAGGCACTGTGGTTCCTTAACCGTCTTGCTCCGAATTCTTCGGCCTACAATCTGAACTTCTCCGGCAAGTTCCGTCCGCTCCTCGATATCGATGCGATGAAGAAAGCGTTCTCGCTTCTCTTCGAGCGTCATCCTCTCATCGACGTGACTTTTACAACGGTCAACGGCGAGCCCATGCAAGTCGTTCATACCGGTCGTACGATCGACTTCCGCGAGCACGATTGCACCGCACTTGATGACGAGCAGTTGAAAGCGCTCATCAGTGAGCACGCAGGACGTCCGTTCAACCTCGAGCGTGGTCCTGTCGTAAGACTTGAGCTTTTCCGCACCGCGGACGATGCCCACGTCGCTTTGCTAAGCATGCACCACATCATCTCGGATGCGTGGTCGATTGCGGTGATGATCCAGGATCTCATCGAATATTATTTCTCAACCAAGGCAGGAAGAACGCCGCAGGTTGAGCCGATTGCGGCGTCTTACTCAGACTTCGTGAATTGGGAGAAAGCTCACCTCGAAAGTGAGGCGGGTGAAAACATGTTCGAATTCTGGAAAGAGCATCTTGCGGGTGCTCCTGCAGCGATCGATCTCCCGACGGATCGCACGAGACCGGCTGTTCAGACTTTCAACGGCGCGACTTACGGATTCCAGCTCGACGAGACGCTTACTGATTCGGTCAATACACTTGCCCAGGAAAACAGCGTTACTCTTTTCACGACGCTCCTGTCTGCTTACGACATCTTGATGCACCGTTACTGCCAACAAGACGACATCGTGATCGGTGTTCCACTCGCCGGCAGAACGCAGCCTGAGCTGAAGAGCAGTGTTGGTTACTTCATCAACCCGGTTCCGGTTCGAAGCACGGTGGAAGATGATCCAACCGTCGCTGATTATCTCGCTAGCAACTCACTTGCGGTCAATGGTGCTCTGGAAAATCAGCAATACCCACTCGCTCGCATGGTCGATCGCCTTGACGTCGTTCGTGATCCGGGCCGTTCGCCACTTTTCCAAGTGAGCTTCACGATGGAAAAAGTTCCCGGTATTGATGACGAGGGAATCGCCGTATTTCTGATTGGTCAGGGTGGGCACACCTTCCACGTCGGTGACCTTTCGATGGAAACGATCGATCTTACGACTCGTCAGTCACAGTTCGAGATTACCCTGACACTGGAAGAAGCCGGAGGTCAGCTTTTCGGATGTTGGCAGTATAACAGTGATCTTTTCGATGAAGCGACGATCAAGGAGTTGAATGGTCTCTACGAGCAAGTGCTTCGCCAGATCACGGCTGATTCGTCAACGAGGGTTTCTGAAGTGAAGCTTCTTGATGCCGACGATGAGAAGACGCTCGTTTCCACTTTGAACGACACGAAAGCGAAATTCGAAGACGATGCCTTGCTCCACAATCTTATTGCCGCGGTTGCCGCTGAGAAAGATGAAGATGTTGCGGTTGTCTTTGAGGACAATCACACTACTTACGGAAAGCTCAATCGCCTCGCGAATGGCGTCGCTCGTGATCTTATTGCTGATGGAGTTGGAGTCGGGGACAATGTCGGCGTTCTCGCTGATCGTTCACCCCGGATGATCGGAGCGCTCCTCGGAGTGTTGAAAGCGGGTGCTACCTACGTGCCTCTTGATCCTGATTTCCCAGCTCAGCGACTCGACCTGATGCTTGAGGATGCCGCACCGAAGGCGTTGATCGCCTCCGGAAAGCATTTCTCTGAAGCACCGGCAGGTGGATGGAAGTCCATTAACCTCGACAGCATCGAAGGAACCTCCAAGGCTCCGGACGTGAAGGGTGTTACAGCGGATTCGCTCGCTTACATCATCTACACTTCGGGTTCGACGGGAACTCCGAAAGGCGTTGAAATTCCTCATCGTGCCGCCGTGAACTTCCTCCGTTCGATGGAGAAGGCTCCGGGACTCGATAAAGATGACACCCTTCTTGCGGTGACGACTCTCTCCTTCGATATCTCATTGCTGGAACTTTTTCTTCCACTTCTTGCCGGCGCGAAAGTGGTCATGGCGAGTGGGGATGATGTAAAAGACGGTCGCCGTCTTGCCAACCTGCTTTCCGAAGAGGACATCACTGTGATGCAGGCAACCCCTGCAACCTGGCAGCTTCTTCTCGACAGCGGTTGGGAAGGGAAGAGCGATCTACGGATTTTCTGCGGTGGTGAAGCCCTCACGAGAGGTCTTGCCAACACGCTGGTTAATTCGGCTGCTGAAGTCTGGAACCTTTACGGTCCAACAGAGACAACGGTCTGGTCATCGATTGAGAAGATTAAGGAAGGTGATGAGACCATTTCAATTGGTCTTCCAATTGCGAATACCCAGGTCTACATTCTTGATGGAAATAACAAACTCGTGCCGCAGGGATTCACGGGTGAACTTTGGATCGGTGGTTCCGGTCTCGCCCGTGGCTATCGTAACCAGCTGGATCTGACTGCGGAAGCATTTCGTGAGATTGATATTCCAGGGGCTGGCAAACAGCGACTCTACCGAACCGGCGACCTCGCTCGCTGGAACCGGGACAACAAGCTTGAGTGCCTTGGACGTGTCGACTTCCAGGTCAAAGTGCGGGGTGTTCGGATGGAGCTTGGTGATATCGAGCAGCAGATGGAGAGCATCGACGGCATTAAGCAAGCGGTCGTCGCGAAACGCGAAGACTTACCAACAGGCGAAGGTCTAGTCGGGTACTTTATCTCTGACAACAGCTCTTTTGATGTGGCAACGATTCGTGAGAACCTCGCTGTAAATCTGCCTGCGAGTTACATTCCTGCTTTCTTCAAGCGCGTAGAGGAATTTCCTCTTACGCCGAACCGGAAGATTGATCGACGTCGACTTCCAATGCCGACGATAGGAGCTTCCTCCGATGGGGAAACTGTGGCTCCTCGCACCTCGGCAGAGGAGCACCTCTGGAAAGTATTCAGCCGCAATTTTGATTCCGAAGATTTTGGGGTAACCGATAACTTCTTTGAAATGGGAGGGGACTCACTGATGGCGTTGCGAATCATCGTGGATGTTTCCGACGAGTTCGGGCAGGACGTTCCTGTGGATGTCTTTCTGACTCATCCCAACATTGAACAATTGTCTCAGTATCTCTCCAGTGAGCGAATTGAAGCAGCTACTGCCGCAGTGGTTGATTCGGAAGATGATTCAGAGCTCATTCCCTCGTTTGAAGATTTCGCCCATATCTCAATTGAGGATACCGTTGAGGAAATGCCGAAATTGGATGCGGTCGCACTGGCCTATATCCCGGATGTGCTCGTCAGCTTGTCCGGCATGACCCGTGACGAGATTTCCGAGCGACTCTTTGCCGGCAAGCCACGTCTTACCAATGTGTATGAGCTGGATGAAGGCAAGATCGGTGTATTGATGCTTCCTTGCTTTGAGACGGATTTTTACAAAAATCTCGATTCGGTGAAGGCTCCTACAATCGCCGCTCTTGAAATGGCCGCCGAGGCGGGTGCCAAGTGCGTCTCGTTGACCGGAGTGATCCCGATGACCACCGATCATGGTCGTAAGATCAGCGAATGGATTGCGGGGCTTAAAGATCTTCCGGAAATCACGACCGGTGATGCGACCCGTTCGGCTACGATTGTTAAATCAGTCGAGGGCATTCTAGCCAAGACAGGACGCGACCTTTCCAATGAGACTCTCTCAGCGGTTGGCCTCGGGTCGATTGGTTTTGGAACGCTCCTGTTGATGCTTGATGTCATGGAGCATCCCAAGCGCTTGATTCTCTGTGATCCCTATCAAACTGATGATCAGATGAGTCGTTGCCGCGACCTTGTGCGCGATGCCGGCTATCAGGGACAAGTTGATATCGTTAAGAACGGGGGAGCCCTTCCTCCTGAAGTCTACGAGGCATCGATCGTCGTAGCTTCCTCAAACCTTCCCGGTGTTCTCGATATCAAAGCGCTTAAGCCAGGCGCGCTGATCGTTGATTATAGCTTTCCACCCGTATTCCGTGTTGATGAAGCGATTCGTCGATTCACTGTTGAACATGATATTCTGTTCACCACTGGTGGTGAACTCCGGATGTCCAACGTAGTGAATGAGACCATCTACCTTCCCGATGAAGCGGAGGACGTGGATGAGTCAGTTCAGGATGCTTTCACTAAATTCCTTGCCGGCCGTGACAAGAATGAAATCACCGGATGTGTTCTCGTCAGTCTCCTGACGGGATCCAACGATGACCTTTCCTCCACACTAGGACCGTTGGAGCACAAAGAGGCAGTAGCTCACTATGAGGCACTCGAAGAAATGGAAGTGACACCTGCTAAGTTGCAGATGGCCGGTTTCTTTCTTCCCGAGGCGGGGATTGATTCATTTCTCAGCAATGAGAAGGATGCCTCCACTGCTACTTGATGCTTGATATTTAATCAGAATCTGATTTCTTAAGGAGCCCCGATTTTCGGGGCTTTTTAATTGGAAACTCAGTCTAATAATGCGCGTGCCTCTCCCGTCATACGCTCGTCAGAAGAGGAACATGAGACACACCACAATAATCGCAAGACTCGCCATTGGGCTGGTGCTGGTTTTCGGAATCGCGAATCTATTTGGTTACCCGCTGACTCTCGACCAAAGGGAACGGTTCAAGCGCTATATTCCTCGCAGTTTTGCGAAACTCGAGGCAGGTGATCCTGTTCACATCGTTGCGATTGGTGATGGTGTCATGGGGGGCATCACGCCGCTTCCCAGTGCCTGGGAAAGTGGCAATCCGCTGTTCTCTTACACGGGAATGTTTTTGACTCGTCTTGCCCGTGAGTTTTTCTATACGGGGGGAGTTAAGTTGCTGAATCCGCCCGATGGAGGTTCAGCGAAGGTCTCTGCCTATCTTGGTAACGAAATCACCTTGGAAAATCTGACTACTTCCGATGGAAATGCACTGGATGGGCTTCGTCGTGCCGCGACCGATGCGTTTGTTCATGATCCCGATTTGCTTCTCGTTCAGTTTGGTATTTTCGACTCGTTTGGCTATCTCTCGATCGACAGCTACCAGCTTGCGATTCAGGAAATTATCAACGCTGGAAAAGCAGCTAAGACGGATGTTATCATTTTTAGTCCTACCCTCGTTAACTTTGGTGAAGGTGCCATGGAGTGGGGGATTACCAGACCCTATGCCACTGCCGCTCGTGAAGTTGCTGCACGTAATGAGGTGCTCTTTATGGATCTGGGAGGTCATCAAGTCAGGCTTGGAGGTGGAGTCGATCCCGCTACCCAACCTCAGGCTGGTATGCAGGTGATTGGCGATAAACTCACCAGCATTTTTAAGTTCGGGCCTGATTTGCCAACGCGTGAGCGAGTCCATCCGGCGATGAAAGCCAATGAGTATCTGGGCGAAGTCATCTTTGATGATCTCAAAAATGGACCTCGCGTTTCAAAATTCACTTATGCGGCGGTTGCCGCTTACGAGAATAACAGCAATATAAACGTCACGGTCGCGATTACGAATCAGTCAAGCGAGCCGCAGGAGGGAAGTATCGGGGCGCTCGCGGTAGGCCGCTCTATCATTCCTGTTGATATTGCGCAGCGCTTTAAAGTAGACGCGGGAGAAACGACCCAACTTCTATTCCGCTACCAGCGGCCGCTCGTCGGGAAATCGCGGGATGGGTCTGACCTTTTTTACCCGATCGCAGCGAGTGATGAGCTGGGGCGGTTCAGCTTTGTTCTTGAAGATACCATCGGTGCAGAGCTCGTCGATTTGCCGGTTCGAATGGGACCTGTGACAGCGATGTGGAAGTCCCGTCATTACATCAATGTTTCGAATAAGCTGCGAATTGAATGGGATCTCGTGAGCGGTTATGACAAACCTGTTTCGGGAACGTTTCGTGTCGGAATGGGCGAAAAGGTAGGACCTTCAACTCCATTTTCAGTCTCTCCGCTTGGCACAAAGACTGTGTTTTCGATTTTTGATTTTGAAGGCGGAAACGAAGCGCAATCTCAGAATGATGTTTGGATTCAGGTCGAGGCTGACGGGAGAAAAGTTCGTTTCACTCGAGAGATGGAGGCGACCAAAGATCTAGTGCTCGGTGAACCAATTGCTATGCGGGCATGGTCTGATTACGCCAATGCAAGACCGGCTGGAACAATGGAAGCCAAGCAGCGGCCCGAAGGGAAAGCATCGTGGCTCTTCGATGCTGATGAGAAGGCTCTTTATGCCATCGCCCGACTTGAGGGATTTCGGATTCCTGACATGGGCGACAAGGCGGCGATACAAGTGCGCCTTTTCCTGGATGCTCGATCCAGTGATGGCGTTTGCAGCTTTGGAGCGATCGAACCGGTCGAGGTTTATACCAAGGCGACAGACGGGCCGGGATTAACGTCTGCGATTCGCCTCGGATCTTTCGGCGCAGGGTATAATATGGTTTTAAGCGCCAAGGGGGTTGCTTCCACACTCGATACCGCCGATGATGGAGCGAAGCTACTCACGATTCGGATTCCGAGGAGTTACCTCCATGAGCACGAGTGGGATCTTGATTCCATTGATTCCGTGCTTGGATTTCGTGCAGAATTGACCATCGCCGACTCGCTACCGGATGCGACTGAACCTTTTCCTTCTCGCAATCGCTATGAAACGAGCAGCCCTTCGTTTGCTTTTGACGGCCGCCCTATTCTCGGGTTTCACGAGAATGATGCGAGGGCGCTCTCTACATTGAGGCTTTCGAGAACACCGGTGAACAGCTGGTCGGTCCGCATTTACTAAATGTGTCGTGGAAGCGGGGAGTGATTCTCCACCTCATCACGCTATTCAATCCGGCTGGGCGAGGCGCTTCCCGTTTTGTTACGTTCCGGGTATGAAGCTATGTTTTTCTTTTCCAATGCTTGTTCTGCTGGCGTCACTTTTTATCAGCTCTGCCATCGCGGAGCATGAGGGGAATGTGCAAATACTTCTTCTCGGTGACAGCACGACCGAGGGAAGTGTTCCCCGTCGTCTAAAGCCCGAGGGGCCGCATCTCGAAGAAGTGATGGAACGCCTTCTCGATGCAGAAGATGGCGTACCGCCTTGTCACGTCATTAATTCGAGTCAAAGTGGTGAAACGATTCACCGACTCTTCGCCTCGGGGCGCTACGACAAGAATGGCGCTGATCACGAGGGGGTCGACTACATTCTAATCCGCTATGGGATCAATGACAAAGTGCGTCGCGTAAACTTCCCTGTAACTTTTGTCGAAGACTTTCATGGAATGATCAAGCGACTCCGTGAAGATCATCCGGAGGCTCTTATTATCCCCATGACGGTGATTCCTTTTTCAGGGGAAGAGGCGAGCAAGGAGATCAACGATTTGATTCGTCAGGTCGCCCGGGATGAAAAATTGGAGGTCTTTGATATTTACCCCCGGTATGCAGCTGAGCTGGAAAAAGGCTACAATATGCTGAACTACCGCCGTTACTCTCTTGAGAAGATTCCCGAAAAATATCACGAGTGGCTGAAACCGCGCGTCACAGGTGGCAGTGTCGAAGTGATGGGCAACGAGCTGGATGCCATCTTCGGGCATCTTCCCGGTTGGACATCCGACAGGCATCCAAATCTGGCAGGTTACAATGTGATTGCCGACGAGACCGTCAAGTATCTCGCACCAATTTTACGCAAACGCAGTGCCCTGAAATCGAAGGCGGCAGCGCCAGCTTCCCGGTAAGGGGAGCAATGTATATATCTGTGTGACGCATCCACGGAAGCGTCGCGCTTGACCGGGGCATTGTGTGTGGAGCAGTATCTCCGGCATGAAATCTGATCAGGTGAAACGTCGCGAATTTGTTCAACAGTCAGCGGTTCTCGCATCGGCCGCGGCGGTCTTTCCATCAGGGGCGCATGCTCAAGGTAAAGACGTCGACAAGATACGTGTTGCTCTTATTGGTTGCGGTGGAAGAGGAACAGGTGCAGCCGCACAAGCCTTGGCTGCCGATGATCGAACCGAGCTTTGGGCGATGGGCGATATTGATGAAGGGCAGCTTTCGCGAAGTGAAGAAGTTCTCACTAAAAATGCGCCTCGCCCAGATCAGGTGAATGTCAATCCTGAGCGGAAATTTATCGGGCTGGATGCGTTTCAGAAAGTGATGGCTTTGGACGACTTGGACGTGGTTATCCTTACGACCCCCCCGGGGTTCCGTCCGCAGCATTTCGAGGAAGCGGTCGCCGCAGGGAAACATGTTTTCATGGAGAAGCCAGTGGCGGTCGATTCTCCGGGGATCCGGCAGGTTCTCGCGGCGGCGAAGGTGGCGAAAGAAAAGAATCTCAAGGTTGGGGTTGGCTTCAATCGGCGACACAGTCCTCTTCACAGAGAAACGATTAGCAGGCTTCACAACGGCGATATCGGAGAGATTCCTCTCATTCAAATGTTTAATTGTCGCGCCGATGTGAATAAGCGAAACCTCAGAGAGGATGGGCAGAGCGAATTGGAGTTTCAGGTTCGGAACTGGTATTATTTCACCTGGTTGAGCGGAGATTTCATGGTCGAACAAAGCGTTCACGATTTCGATGTCGTGAAGTGGATCAAACATGAGGCGAATCCCGTTTCCTGTCAGGGGCAGGGAGGTCGGCTCGTCCGAAAGGGGCCCATGAACGGGCATATCTATGATCACTACAGCGTCGATTTTCAATATGAAGACGGTTCGCAGGTCATCACGCAGCATCGGCACATTCCCGGGTGCTGGAACTGGATCGGAGAAAAGATCACCGGGACGAATGGCACCGCAGAGATAGCCTCCAAAAGCAAAGGTTCGGTGCGTTCAAACGATCCTAAGATCGCTCCCTGGCGCGACACAGAGAAGGCGAATTCGTATCAACTGGAGCACGATGCGCTTTTCAAGGCGATTCGCGAAGATCTTCCTCACAATGAGGCTGAGCACAGTGCCTATTCCACCTTGTTTCCCATCATGGGCCGTATGGCGGCATACACCGGAAAAGTGGTGACCTGGGAAGAAGCGCTGAACTCTGAAGAGCGCCTTGGGATTTCACCCGCAAGCTGGGATGAAGAACCTCCCTGTTATCCCGATGAGAACGGTGAATATGAGACCTTTCTCCCGGGAACGAGTTACAAGGCTGCGATTTAACAGGGGTAGATCAAAGACCCAACAGGGTTGAGTCTTCGGTTTCACTTGGTTTTATGATGAGGTGGTCGGAGTGATAAGTCAGTTCGCAAATTTCCTCTTCATTGCGATTGGGTGCACGATCATTGTGACTTCACTTTATCACTGGTGGATACAGCCGATTAAACATTTGCGTGTTATCCTTAACCGGATTGGATTAGGCGATGCCGTCTATCGAATCGTTCAAGCCTACTTTGCGATTTGCGAGCTGTTCATCAATTATTATGGGGAGTCCCGATACGAGATTTCGTTTCTCGGGAAATGGTACGACTCGGTAGAGTATCCATGGTTGATGTATGCCTGCTCGCTACCCGTCGTTGCGATTGCTTTGTTATTCTGGATTCCGTCAATTTGATCAAACCCTCTAGTGGCTTCGATTCTCTGTTTGCTCGTGCTTACACCCGCAATAATTGACGGCTTTGTTCCTTCTGGGTTGCCCTAGTTCGATGGTCTGTCAGCGTTAACAATTTTTTTAAAGTGGGGAACTGCAGTCGTTTTTAAGGTGAATCCAATTGAGCTGAAATCTCCGCCGGAAGAAAAAACTTTCTGCCATTCATCAACGTCGAAATTAAAGCTACGAGAGTACGAAACGGATACCTGGCCGGAGTCTCGCAGAGAGACGACGTCAACTTCATTGAGGAAAAATCTCGGTTCTCCGATCATGGTTCCAAGGCGCGCTGACTCGATTTCAACGGGGACTTGCATCGTGAGCTGGTATCGCCCATCGAAATAGGCTGTCGCATTCCAAGTGCTAACCGATTCAGAACCTGTGTAGATGATAAAGTGACGGCACTCATCGAATAGTGTTTCCATCTCCGCTGCAGGTTGAATCTGAGCGATTCCGTTTTTGGCAAACTCCTGATGTCCTCTCGCTTTCCAACTCCCGTAGCCCGCGTAGATCCCGAAATAGAAAATGGCCCAAATGACAGGAAGCGCAGTCACGATGACGACTATAACCATCGTTAACAGCGGGGCTTTGCTTTTTCCTGCTCTCATACGAACGACACTTTACCTTAGTTCTCATTTAAGGCTGCTCATTCACTTTCGTAGCTAATCGCGTGACATCTGATTCGCTCGAATGCCTCCGTCGACGAAGAGAGTTTCACCGGTGATGTAGCGGGATTCATCGCTGAGGAGAAAAAGAGCGGCTCCGGCACAATCTTCCGGAGTGCCTAGCTTTCCGAGCGGGATATTGTTACAGGCGTGAGCCTGCATTTCGGAAGAGTCGGCGACTTCTTCGGTGAGGCGGGTGTGAATCAGCCCCGGGGCAAGGGCGTTAAATCGAAGTCGCGGCGCATGATGAATCGCAAAGGCTCGAATGACTCCGCCAAGGGCAGCGCAAGCGGGATCGTATGCGAGGTGATCAGGTTCGGATTGATCGGCATTGATGGACGTGATCGCGAGAAAACTGGAGCCCGGTTCGGCGAGTTCGGCGAAGGCATTAGCAAGTAGATAGCCTCCACGAGCTTTGATGTTCATCGTTTCGTTCCAAATCTCGACTTCGTCTCGATCACCGGGACTCCCTTCGAGGTAAACACCGGCGCAATGAACGAGTCCGTCGAGTCGGCCCAGTTTTTGATGTGCTTCATGAACCATCCAGCCAGGTGCTGTTTCTGATCCCATATCGGCGCGAAGGTAGTGGGCGCCTCTGGCTTCGAGGTCTACCCATTCGAATGGCGTTTCCTCTTCGGCGGCGACAACGAGGTTTTTGACTCCTTCGTTGAGAAGAGCGAGGGCAATAGCTCGACCGATGCCACGAGTGCCGCCGGTCACAATGATGTTTTTGGATTCCCAGTTCACGAATTGAAGGTATCCCCGATGTCGAGCAGAAGTAAATCTTATAGACGAATTATCACGGAATTACGCGGATGACCAATGAGTTTGCTTGTCCTACCGTGGCACTCTTATGAAGTTCGTCCTTTTTACAGCTCTCTGCCTCGCCTTGGTCGCAGGAAACACTCTTTCTGCTGCTGATCAGCCTAACATTCTCATTCTGTATGCCGATGATCTCGGTTTTGGCGATCTTACCAGTTATCACGCTGAGTCGAAGATCCCGACTCCTAATCTCGATCAGCTAGCCGCTGAAGGGATGCGTTTTACCGATGGGCATTCGTCTTCCGGGATTTGCACGCCAAGCCGATATGCGCTCTTAACAGGCCGTCATCACTGGCGGGATTTTCACGGGATCGTAAATGCATTTGGCGACTCGGCTTTCAAACCGGGACAGCTCACGATGGCAGGAATGTTAAAAGCAAAAGGGTATCACACGGCTGCAATTGGTAAGTGGCACCTCGGATGGGATTGGGCTGCGATTCGCAAGATCGATGCGAAGCCAGAAGGAGAAGGCAAAAAGAGAGGGTGGGGCCCGGAGGCGTTTCACTGGGAGAAATCTATTCCCAATGGTCCGCTCGATCATGGCTTCGATCACTACTTTGGAGACACCGTGATTAATTTTCCACCCTATTGCTGGATTGAGGATGACAAAGTCGTGAAGGCCCCGGATGTCACGATGGATACGGGAAAATGGAAGCCAATTAAGGAGGGGAACTGGGAATGTCGCCCGGGACCTATGGCGAGCGACTGGGATCCCTACCAGAACATCCCAACGACGACGGCCAAGGCGGTTGACTATATCAATGCACAATCAGAAACGACGGAGCCCTTCTTTCTCTACTTTGCTTTTCCTGCGCCACATGCGCCTATCATTCCTAACGATGAGTTCGACGGGAAGTCTGAGGCAGGTCCTTATGGTGACTTCGTGGTGGAAACAGATGATGCCTGCGGACGCATTCTTGCGGCGTTGAAAGACAGTGGTCAGGCGGATAACACCGTCGTGATTTTTTCAGCCGATAATGGGCCTGAGCATTATGCTTATGCGAGAGATGAGAAATTTATTCACTGGTCTTCGCATCCTTTTCGAGGTTTGAAGCGCGATATTTACGAAGGCGGGCATCATGTTCCTTTCATCGTAAAATGGCCCGGCGTGGCGAAAGCGGGGCAGGTAAACGACGCCCTTGTTTCGCAAATCGACATCATGGCAACGGTTGCTTCGGCTCTTGATATTACTTTGCCCAATGACGCAGCTGGAGATTCTCATGACTTGCTACCGTTGCTAAGGGGGGAAGTAGGATCGGTTCGATCTTCTCATGTTCATAACACCTACGAAGGCCAGTATGCGATTCGGGACGGGAAGTGGTTGCTCATTGATCACAAGACGGGTTACAAATCAAGAAAGAGCCCTCAATGGGAGAAAAAGCATGGCTATTCTGTTGACGATGAAGACCCTGTCGAACTTTATGACCTGAAGGTTGATATTGGTCAGCGAAACAATCTCAGCGGGAAACATCCTGAAAAAGTAAAAGCGCTTCAGGCGTTGCTAAAAGAAACTCAGGATCGCGGGTTCTCCGCGCCCAGGCTCATGAAGTGAGTTGGAGAGCTGCTCTGGTACGCGTATCCTACGCACAAGACTGTGGAGCTCGATCACCTCGCGTCGGAGGGAGTCAAGTTTGAGGACAGGGAAAATAGGGAGGAGCTGGTTTGGGATCTCAAGCTTCAAGAACCATCTCACGGGTGCATTCATGAGCAGAAAGAAAATGGCTATGAATGATTCCCTCAGTAGTTCGAGGACTGATGCCTTCTCCGGTGCTGTTTATCGCGCAAATGTTCCGAAACAGCCCAAGGTATTTCTTCTCCCGCTTCCAGTGGTGGTGGATCAGGTTCCCTTCCGGTAAGGGAATGATATGAAGAATCGTTCCGTCATCCGCTATCAATCCCATCCCGGGACAGCAGGTCTCGCGTTCCTGTGTGGTGGCCCTTTCAGAATCCCAGTCGAAGCCATATAGGGCTTTCAGTGCTACACTCTCCAATAGCGTTCCTAATTCTTTCGCAGAAAAATCATGCTTTTGTATCCACCCGGTCATTACTGTTTTTCTTTTTAACTAGCGGACCTTCATTTCGCAAGCGCCGGATGCATGAGATCGTAGCCGGTGATCTCACCTTCGCCCGGTTTGGGTTGATCGACCTCAATCGCGATATCCGTTTGGGGCAACTGATAGCCGAGCGTAACTCGAAAGGGCTCGTCCTGCGGGTCTTTAAAATCGACCTCGCTGATTGTCGATTGTTTCACTTCGCAGGTGAATACATCACCTGTCAGATTGGCGTGCGAACCATCCTTATTGATACGACGGCGCCAGAGAGCGGTTGGCACAATGATTTGTCCGGAGTCACTCGTGACGTCGTTAGCGTTGTTTCCTCCACCATCTTTGCCTGATACGGAACCAATCAATTCATAGTCGCCTGTATCGCTGGTCATTTTGATCGTCCAGGTTTGTGGAATGATTTTCTCAAGATCTCCCAACCGGGCAAGGTGAGGGGAGCGGTCTGCGGCGCTGCCTCGCGCCGGCTTGTTGTTTTTTGCATCCGAAACAATCACGGTGGTGACGAAGGCGGGGAACTCATCGGCAGGCGCTCCATTAATCCGAACTTTCGAGACCTTTCCTTTTGGGGAATATTTTCCATAGAGATCGACACGATACGCGTTCGTCTTTTCCGGTAATGCTTCAAGCAGTTCTATTGACGTGCTGTCAGATTTTGGTGCAATATGGCGCATAATATTCTCGTTGATGACGAGTGCCCCGTGATCGCTCTGATGCACCGCGTCTTTCAAGAGCCACTCGATGGGTTTTTCGTGTTGGGTCAGGTAGGCCGCATGCTCGACTCGATTATCGACCCACTCGCACTTATATCTCTCAGCAACGGCACGAACTTCCTTCCACTGCTCGTTGTTTACCGTCTCCGGCGTATTCTCTTTCGCCCGCTCCCGCAGGTGGAGGCTGGCAACTATAACATCCGCTGCTGAGTGACTGCGAAAATCTTTGAGGAGCTTTTCAAGATCACTTCCCGTGCCCTCAGAATACAAGATCACCAGATCCGGTTTTTCACCGAGAACGAGCTGGCGCATCCAACCGCGTGTGAAGTCGTAGGCAACGGCAGAACCAACATGCTTTTTGTAGACAATCTCAGGCGCATTGGCGAAGTGCTCCTGAACCCACTGAACGAGCTGCTCACCGTTTCCGAGCATATTGGTGTAACTCGACCCAATTCCGTAAACGAGAAGCTTGTCGACGCCGGGAGGGGTCTCCTGCAGGAGACCTATAAACCGCTGGAGGTTGATGCCGTCATTTGGTCGAGCCTCGCGGTCTCGTTCTGGATACCGGGAACGCCATCTTTTCCAGGCCTTGGTGAACTCGGCTTCACTGGCAATGCGTAAATGGTGCTCTTTCACCTCCAGCGAGCCGCCATCGGGCACTTTCCCGAACTGGAGGGTTGCTCCGGTGGTTCCCGGGGCGGAGCGAAAGAAGAACGAGAGGCGTTTCCATTTCCCACGTGTATTCGGTATCTGCAGCGGGACATGCTTGCCGTAGTAGACTTCACTGGAATCGAAGCTGACTCGCCCAAGAACCGGCTGGTTGTTCCGGACGGTCACGGTGAAGCAATAAGGCCGGCTTCCCTTGAGTTCCTTTGCGGTAACAAGGGGATTGTCGGGACGAAATTTAGCCACTGTGAGGGCAAGTGGATCAGCACTATTCGAGGTAAGCTCGGGCCAAAATCGAATCAAGCCGACTTCATCAGGCTCTTCGGCTTTTTGCATTTCCTGAGCCAGTGCATCTGATAATGAAACGGAAAGGGCGAGGCCAAGGCCAAGGCCAAGGAGCGTTCGGACGATCATTATTCAGACTAGCATACAAGCGACGGTTCGCGAATCGGTGGATTCGGCTCGATGAAATGATAAGCAGGCGCACTTACTGAATGAGATTTAGCGGCCTCATTCGCCACGCTCATTCGTCCAAATGGTGTAGCTGGGAAATCTCACACGAACTCTTGAGCTCGATCAATCGCCGCGACCGCAGAAATATGAATTAATAAAAAAATAGATAAAATTTTAAAAAAAGTTTATTATGCAGTTACCTGTAGTTCTTTTCTTTCCCGTATTTGCCATGTCGCGTCCGAATTCCATTCTCTCTCTTTTTGCCAACCTCGCAGTCACAGCAGCATTGCTTGGCCTTTCGTCTGGGGTTGCCCAAGCGGCAGATAGTCAGTTGGAGGGCCAGATTGATCGCTACATCAAATCACTGCGATCAAAGGGGGCGATTCGGCCAAATGAGCGCACCGCATGGGTCGTCTATGACTTCACGACTGGCAAAAAGCTGGTGAGTATTAATGAAACCGCTCCGCTTCAGGCGGCAAGCATGATCAAGCCGTTCGTGGCGCTCGCGTTTTTTCATCAAGTGAAGGCTGGAAAACTGGTCTACGGCTCGACGAGTAGGCGCCACATGGAGCAGATGATACAGAAGAGCAACAATGGTTCGACGAATTGGGTGATGCGTCAGGTCGGTGGCCCCGCAGCGACGCGCGCGCTTTTAAATCGCTATTATCCTTCTCTGAGTCGACAGGTTAGTATTGTGGAATACATCCCGTCCGGCGGGCGAACCTACCGCAACCGCGCTGCGGCTTCGGATTATTCGAAACTTCTGTATGCCATCTGGAGCGGAAACACACCGCATTCGAAAGAGATGCTTCGGATCATGAATCTTCCGGGTAATGACAGGCTTTACACGGATGCCAAGCGAGTCCCTTCAGGAACACGTGTCTACAACAAGACGGGCAGCACGGCAATGTGTTGCGGTGATATGGGCATACTCGTGGCGCGAGGCAAAAATGGCCGACCTTATCCTTACATCGTCGTTGGTATCATCGAGAGTGGCTCCCGAAACACCGCTTATGGCACTTGGATTTCACGACGCGCTGATGTGATTCGTGAAGTTTCAAATCTCGCGTATCTCGAGATGAAGAAACATCATCCTCTTTGATTTCTGTGCTTAGCCAGGTCTAAACACTTGCGTAAAAGAGACGTTCCCGTATTCGTTTCCAGCAATGGAATTTAAGAACGTTACCGCCACCGCTGCGGCAAATCTCTACTTCGAAGGCAAGGTCATCTCTCATGGGATTGTCACGGCAGATGGAGCGAAAAAGAGCTTCGGAGTCATTTTTCCGGGCGAATATCATTTCGGAACCGAAGCCGCCGAGCGAATGGATGTCACGGCGGGCGATTGTGTGGTGCAATTGGATGGGAGTGATGAATCGGCGACCTATTTGGCGGGATCGTTTTTTGAGGTGCCCGCGAATTCCGGTTTTACGATCACGGTAGCGGGAGACGTCTGCGAGAATGTTTGCAGTTATCTCTAGCGAGGTGAGAGCACTTCGCTCCTGAAATACATGATTCCGATTCTCTTTGATCTGGACGGAACGATTACCGATCCGAAGCCCGGATTTCTTGCGAGTGTGGATTTTGCTCTCCGCTCTCTCGGAGAGTCAGGGCGAAAGGAGTCTGAATTACTTCAGTTCATTGGCCCTCCATTAAGAAACACTTTCGCAACTTTGTTAGAGACTGATGATCCGGAGCGGATCGAAAAGGCGCTCATACTGTACAGGGAGCGTCTCGACAATGGCGGGAAGTTCGAGGCGGAAGTCTACCCGGGGATGCGTGAGCTCCTCAAGCGGCTATCTGACCAGGGGTATCCGCTGTTTGTCGCGACGGGAAAGCCCCGCTGTGTTGCCACGGAGATCATCGCTCATTTCGAACTCAGTCACTATTTCATCCAAGTCTATGGGGCGGAGTTGGATGGGCGCTTTGTGGATAAGGCGGAGCTCATTGAGCATCTTTTTCAAGAGCAGTCATTGCAGGATGGACAAGGCGTCATGATTGGTGACACGGCTTTTGATATTCGGGCCGGAAGACTTAACCAGCTCGAGACGATTGGTGTTTCATGGGGATACGGGACCGACGATCAAATGCAGTCTGAAGCAGTCGGGTTTATTGTCCCTGATGTCATCGAATTGGAGCGGGCGATTGATCGCTTAGGGCGCGTCGCTGGCGCATAGTTACCGAATCGGGCCTTACGCCAATGCGCCCTAAGGGTTCGTTGCCCGGTGTTAGCCCAGCCTTACAGTGTTTGGTATTCCGGTAACCAACTGACCATGAATCACCGAAGCCTCGCTGGACTGTTGTTTTTCGCGACTGTCACATTCACTGCCACCGCAGAGGAGCCCCTGACATTCGAGCGTGACGTGCGGCCTATTTTGAAAACGCATTGTTTTCATTGTCACGGAGAAGATGGCGAAACCAAAGGCACCCTTGATGTGCGGCTGCAGCGGTTCCTGCTGAAAGGCGGTAATGAGGGGCCTGCGATCATTCCGGGAAAGCCCGAGGAGAGCCTTCTCGTGAAAATGCTGCGGGAGGGCGAGATGCCCAAAGAGAAAGGTAAATTGCCGGATAAGGACATTGCAACGATTGCGGCGTGGGTTGAGGCGGGAGCGGTTACGGCGAGACCAGAGCCGGAGTCTTTGGAGGATGCGCCGCTTTTTACAGAAGAAGAGCAGAGCTGGTGGTCTTTTCAGCCGCTTGCCAACGTGACGGTCCCTGCGCTGACGGAAAGTAAGCATCCCATTGACGCGTTTATTTCCCGGAAGCTCAAGGAGAAGTCTCTGAGCCATTCGCCACGCGCCGATTCCCTCACTGTGATCCGGCGGGCGGCATTTGATCTGACGGGGCTCCCGCCCACACCAGAAGAAGTGGATGCCTTCGCTGCCAATTCTCAAAAGGATCCTTCCGGTGCTTACCAAGCCTTGATTGATCGTTTGCTTGCGTCACCTGCGTATGGTGAGCGATGGGGGCGCCACTGGCTTGACGTGGCAGGGTATGCTGATTCCGACGGAGTCACGGAGAAAGATCTTGAGAGAAAGCATGCGTGGAAATACCGCGATTATGTCATTCAGTCATTGAACTCGGATAAACCTTTTGATGAGTTTGTGAGAGAGCAGCTGGCTGGAGATGAGATCGCTTCGCTTGAAGGGGTTCATGCTAATTCCGGGAGCGAAGTGGAGCGGGCTCGTTATGCGGAGCTGCTGACCGCGACCGGTTTCCTCCGGATGGCGCCGGATGGAACCGGGGCGAAGAATGATCTGCTTACTCGCAACGCTTCGATCACTGATACGATGAAGATCGTTAGCACAGCCTTTTACGGGATGACAATTCAATGCGCTGAGTGTCACGATCATCGCTACGATCCCATCACTCAGGCTGATTTTTACGAGCTCAGATCGGTTTTTCAGCCAGGATTTAATCCAGTGAAGTGGAAGAATCCGAACAGCCGACTGGTTTCGCTCCAAACGACTGAAGAGAAAGCAAAAGCGGCGGCCATCGACGCTGAAGCTAAAGTGGTGGAAGCGGCGAGGCTTGAAAGGCAGAAGGGTTTTATTCAGATCGTTTTAGAGAAGGAGCTTTTGAAGAGCGATGAGTCGGAACGCGCTGCGATTCGAACGGCCTACAACACGGTAGTGAAGGAAAGGACTCCGGAGCAGGTTACTCTTTTGAAGGGGCACCCGACTATCAATAAGCTTACCGCCAGCACGCTTTATCTCTACGACCAGACTTACAAAACCAAATATAACGAAGAGCTGAAGGCGATGACCGCTGAGGCCGCAAAAATTCGTGAGAAGAAGCCGAAGAACGAATTGGTGCAGGCATTTACGGAGGCCCCCATGAAACCGGAGGCAATTCCGGCGACATTTCTTTTTCATCGTGGTGATCCGGAGTCTCCAAAGGGCAAGGTTACGCCTTCGGATTTGGATGTTCTTTCCGGCTGGAGGGAAACGAAATTACCTGAGAGCCTCGATACGGTTCCTACTTCCGGCCGGCGTTTGGCTTTAGGGAAGGTGCTCACCGATGGAACACATCCTTTGCTTGCCCGGGTGATGGTGAACCGGGTTTGGATGCACCACTTCGGGACGGGCCTCGTCAAGTCAGTCGCTGACTTCGGCTTTCTCGGCGAAAAGCCTTCTCATCCTGAGTTACTCGATTGGCTGGCTCAGGAGTTTGTCGCAAACGGATGGAGTTTGAAAGCGTTGCACCGCCTGATTCTTTCCAGTGATACATGGCAGCAGCAGTCTCAACGAGACGATGTGCGTGATACGATCGACCCGGACAATCGGCTTCTCAGTCGTCAGTCAAAACGTCGCCTCGAAGCCGAGACCCTGCGGGATTCATTGCTCGCGGTTTCCGGTAAGTTAAGTTCCAGCCAGTTTGGTGAGCCCGTTCCTGTGATGTTCACCGAAGAGGGGCAAGTCGTGATCGGAATTGATACGACTGATACGGCAGGCCGTCAGACGGGGAAATTCATCTCTCTGGATGGACAAGAGTTTCGTCGCAGTATTTACATTCAGATTCGAAGGTCGCGCCCACTTGATCTGTTCGCCGCCTTTGATGCGCCGCCGATGACGGATGCGAACTGTGAGATTCGTCCGATTACGACGGTAAGCCCGCAGAGCTTACTCTTGATGAACAACATTGGAATGCGGGAGCACTCACAGTATTTTGCGCAGCGACTCGAAAAGGAGTCCGTCAAGGCGTCGATCGAAGACACCATCAAACATGCGTGGAAACTCGCCTATGGTCGCAGTCCTGACGAAAGAGAATTGTCGGAAGCCTCTGATTTTCTGACGCTTCAGACAGCTTTTTACACGGTGGAGCCAGCGACACTGGAGCGACTTTCAGGGCCAGTGTCGCCTGAGAACGCAAATCCTCGCCTTCTCGGACTCACTGCATTGACGCATGCGCTTCTCAGCACAAATGAATTTCTCTATATTGACTGATCATGGTGACTCGACGTGAGATTTTAGAACGCGGATATGGACTGGGCGCGATCGCCGTGGCGAGTTTATTGAAGGAGCAGGGGCTTCTTGCGAACCCACAAGTTGCCGGTTCCGGACCGCAGCATTTTGATCTGCTGCCCAAACCGCCTACACACGGCTTTGGAAAGGCGAAGGCGATGATCTCCATGTTCATGCAGGGAGGCCCGAGTCATATCGATATGTTTGATCCGAAGCCTGAGCTGAATCGTCTCGATGGTCAGGATTTTCCGGGGGAAGTAAAATATGATGATGCCGCCGGTGCTAGCAGCGAGGTGATGGGATCGCCCTGGGCCTTTTCCAAGCATGGAGAGAGTGGGATGGACTTCAGCGAACTGGTTCCGAATATGGCCGGGATCGCCGATGACATTACGATGATTCGGTCGATGCACACCGGGGTCAATAATCATGGGCAATCGATTAATGCGCTCCACAACGGATCCGCTCTGACGGGGCGCCCTACGCTGGGCAGCTGGCTTACTTATGGACTGGGAGCTGAGAATAAGAATCTTCCAGCCTACGTTGCCTTAACCGACCCACGCGGGCTACCCGTATTAGGCGTCGACAATTTTACCAACGGGTGGCTCCCTTCTGTCTATCAAGGAACCGTGATTCGCCCTAAGGAACCTCGGATTCTCAATCTAGATCCACCGAAGTCGCTCAAAGGGGATGCGCAGCGCCGCTACCTCGATTTTGTGGAGCGTCTCAATCGTGACCACGCGGATCAGCGCCCGGGCGAAACGGAGCTGGAGGCCCGCATTCAAAGTTTCGAGCTCGCTGCGAGAATGCAGGTCGCCGCCAAAGATGCTCTCGATATTAATCAGGAGAGTGAGGCCACGCTTCGCATGTATGGGGTCGACAAAAAAGAGACGAACGATTTTGGATCGCGTTGTTTGATTGCTCGTCGTCTCGTCGAACGGGGTGTGCGATTCGTTTCCATTTTTACGGGGAATCAAACCTGGGACAATCACAGTAGTATCCTCACTTCATTGCCTGCGGCGTGTCGCTATGTCGATCAACCGGCCGCGGCGCTGGTGATGGATCTCAAGCAGCGTGGCTTGCTCGATAGCACCGTGGTGCATTGGGGAGGCGAGATGGGAAGGTTACCCGTGATCCAGAATCGCTCAGGAGCTAAGAAGGGTGATCGTAAAAAAGTGGGACGTGATCATAATACCTACGGATTCAGTATGTGGGTTGCCGGTGGTGGATTCAAAGGCGGCCATATTCACGGAGCGACTGATGAATTTGGTCATCACGCGGTCGAAGATGTCGTGAACCACTACGACTATCACGCGACGCTGCTGCACCTCTTTGGTCTTAAGTCAGAGGAGCTTACCTTCAAGCGAAACGGAACCGACCAATCACTCGTTCAAAATGACGAGGCGCGGGTGGTTGAAGGGTTGTTAGCGTAGATCATGCAGTCGCTTTTGACTGCATGAAGTCCCGACGAGGTGAGTGATCACTTAGGCGCTTTAGGCACTTTGATTTGCTGGCCGATGTCGAGCTTGGTGAAATCAGTGCCCTCGTTGAGAGCGATGATTTTCTGGTGATCTACTTTGAGAGCTTTTGAAATGTTCCATGGGTTGTCTCTCTTTTGAATGGTGTAAAGAATCCAGTCGTTGCCTTCCTGAGTTGGTGGAGCAGGAGCCGTCTTGGGCGCTACTGTCGGGGCTTGTGGTTTCTTAGGGCCTGGTGCGTTCTTTGATTGGGTACCCTCAGGTAAAATGAGAACATCACCGATCTTGAGGTTCTTTGCGTCTTTGATTTTGTTCGCCTCGATGAGCGCGGCGAGGCTGATTCCGTGGTTTTTCGCAATGAGCCATGGATTGTCTCCTGACTGGATCACATACTCACGAGGTTTCGCCGGAGCAGTAGGTTTCTGAGGCGCCTTCTTTTCCACGTTCGGAATGGTTGGCACCTGCGTTTTCGTTGAGGGAGTCGGCGGTGTCGCGGGAGTGGTTGCTTGGGTGGCTGCGGGGATGGGAGGGTTAGCAATTGGCTTGATTGTTTTTTCCTGGCTGAAGGCGGGGGATGTGGTCGCAAGAATAGCGATAGAGGCAGCGATAGGTTTGAAAAGTCTTCTCATGATCGTTTGATGGGAGATTGTTTATTATAGCAAGTATTGCCAGAATATTCTTGCTTTGAAAGTATGAATCTTCGTCGTCGCACGATTCGTCTTGGCCGGTAGGGCTGAGAAATCCCCTTAATCCGTCCTTGTTGAATCGAGCATCAAAAGTCATATTTCAGCCGTGATGCGTCTCCTTCTCACCGCCGGATTTTTTCTTTTTACCGTGACCTCATCGACACACGGAGCTGATTCGTTTTCGACATTGATCCAGCCTCTCTTTGCGAAGAACTGCACCGGATGTCATGGCGAGAATGACAAAGTGAAAGGAAAAGTCAATTTACTGGAGATCGAAAGCCTTTCTCAGCTTTCGGGCCATACGGAACTTTTGGAAGAACTTGTCGATGTGATTGAGTACGAGGAGATGCCTCCTGAGGATGAACCCCAATTGACCAAAAGGGAGAGGGGTGACTTGCTTGCTGAATTGGAATCGTTGCTTCACAAGTCCATCAACGCCAAAAAGGTTTACCCTCAGGCACCGATGAGGCGTATGACGCGCTTTCAATACAGCAACGCTGTGGAAGACCTCTTTGATCTCAAGGTCACTGTCTTCACGTTGCCTGAAGAAATGCTTCGCGAGATTAAGCCCTACTTCGATCCGGCCTCGGGCGTGATGCCGCAGAAAGCCGGGGTGGGGTGCCGGCCGCTTGGGAAGTCTCAGCTCATTCAGCCACGCCTCGGTCGGGTCGCTGCTTTCCCTCAAGACCTCAGAGCTGAACATGGTTTCGACAATCGGGGGGATCACCTGTCGCTGTCGCCGCTGCTTATGGAATCATTCCTGAAGCTAAGCCGCTCCATTTTTGACAGTCCTGACTTTCAGGCAAAAAACTGCGGGAAGTGGCAGGAGTGGTTTGCTGATCCTGGAACGGGGGACCTTGAGGCCGAGCTTCGTCGTCGTATTTCGGAGATTCTCTACTCAGCGTTTCGGAGCGAGGTCGATGAGGTCACAATCGACCGCTACACTGAGCTGGCTCTAGCAAAAGCAGAAGCGGGGCTTCCTTTCACTGACACCATTAAACTGGTTGGAGCGGCTGCGCTGGCCTCACCACGATTTCTCTACCTCTATGACGGTGCCAATTCTGACGACATGTCAGAGTCTGCTTCCGATTATGAGTTGGCGTCGCGTCTATCGTTTTTTCTCTGGGGCAGTATTCCGGATCGCGAACTTCTTGAACTCGCGGCATCAGGAGATTTGTCAGAGCCGGAGGAACTTCGGATGCAGGCGGAGCGCCTGTTGAATGATAAAAAGCTGAAGCGGTTCTGCGATAGCTTTCCTTCTCAGTGGCTGCAGTTGGATCGCCTCGTATCTTCGCAACCGGACCCGGATGAGCACCCTGAGTTCTATTTCGCGAAGTTCCGGGTGAGTATGCACATGATGCTGGAACCGCTCCTGCTTTTTGAAACGGTTTTGATCGAGAACCGTCCCTTGATTGAGCTGATCGATCCGGATTTCAGCTTTCGGAGCGACTTACTCAAGTCCTGGTATGCGACAGGGAAAAGGGGCAAGAGCACGCCTCCCACGATGATTGTGTATGATCGGGTCCCGATCACTGACCGGCGTGAAGGTGGTGTGATCACAAATGCTGCTGTCATGACCATGACGTCCAATGCAACGCGAACTCAACCCATTACCCGCGGAGCCTGGATCGGTGCGGTGGTGTTCAATGATCCTCCTGAGCCACCTCCTGGCGACGTACCTGCTTTGACGGAGGAACCGGGTCATGGGGAGGAGAACATGACCTTGCGCGAGCGCCTTGACGCTCATCGCGAGCGGAAAGATTGCAAAGGCTGTCACGCTCAGATTGATCCACTGGGCTTCGCGATGGAGAACTATGGGCCGACCGGCCTATGGCGGGATAGCTATGAGAATGGTCGAAAAGTGGATTCGGAGGGCGTTCTTTTTCGAAAGTATCCTTTCAATACTCCAGTTGAATTCAAAGATGCCATTCTTGCTGAGAAGGAGAGGTTTGTCAGCGGATTCGCCGGCCATCTGTTGTCTTTTGCCTTGGGGCGTGAGCTCGCGCCTGCTGACTCCCTTGCAATCGACGGCGCGCTGGACAACTGCCGTGACTCTGATTTTCCGTTTCGCGATATCATCAAAGAGATTGTCGTGAGCGAGTCTTTTCGTTATAAATCCAATTTCCCTGAACCCTCCGCTCTAGCCAAAGCACCATGATCAAAGCGACTTCACGACGATCTTTTTTGCGGGGGCTTGGCGGCTCGACTCTCTCTTTACCCTGGCTTGAGAGCCTTGCTGAACCGGCCGCAGCACCGATGCAGCGATTCGCGCTTTTCTACGTTCCCATTGGAGTCGTCAGAAGGGGCTTTTTCCCCGGTGAGGGCGAAGGGATCATTCCAAAGTTTCGAGGTGGAAACGGGGTTCCATTAGAAAAGCCCCAGACACTCACGGCGGGCACTCATGAGTGGAACCTAACCGCGACGCAGAAGCCGCTAGCAGGGTTGAAGGACAAGATGACCTTTCTGTCGGGACTGGACCGAACCTACCTTCACGGCACCGACGTGCATGCGCAGTGTGCGTCATGTTTTTTGAGCAGTGCGACGCCGACTTCGGTTAAGGATTCGCCTTATCCGCTTGATCGAACGCTGGATCACCTTGTCGCCGATTCCATGGGCGGGAGCACTCCGTTTCGCACGCTGGAGTTCTCCTGTAACAGTCATCGGGACAATAAGGAGTCGATACAGTTCGATAATGTTTCCTGGTATGGCACCGGACACGTTGCTCCATCGATCCGGGATCCGCGAAAGGCCTATCAACGTCTTTTTGGGGCAGGAGAGGCAAAAACTTACCTGAATATCACTGATCTCGTTCTCGAAGATGCGAAGGCGATGCAGCGCAACCTCGGTTACCGCGACCGCGAGAAATTCGGCGAGTATTTTGATTCGATCCGTACGATCGAAGAGCAAATCTCAAAGTTGGAGAAAATGCGCAGTGAGTTGGCGAAAGTAGACATCGAAGAGCCACCTGAATCGCATCTTCCGCGCGGTGAATACATCCGTCTGATGGGTGACCTCATGGTTGCCGCTCTGCAGGCAGGACTGACTCAGGTGGCGACATTCATGGTTGGTCCGGAACGTTGGGACACGCCGTTCACTTACGATAGTCTTTTTGACAAGCCGATGAGTCATCACAAAATGTCGCATAATCAGGGCAAGTTCATCAATGAGTTGCTCCAACTGGATCGCTTTCACATGGAGCAGTTTGCTTATCTGGCTGAGAAGATGGACAACATTCAGGAATCTGACGGCAGCAGCCTGCTCGACAACACGCTTTTTACCTACGGATCGGGACTGGGAGATGGTTCAACGCATCAGTATTCAGATCTGCCTATCATTGTCGCGGGTTCCGGCGGAGGAAAATTTCAGACGGGCAAGCATGTGCATTTTTCACAGGGAACTCCGCTCGCAAACTTGTGGCTGACTCAAGCGCAAGCGATGGGAAGCGAAATGAACCGTTTTGCTGACAGCACCGGAGTCCTTAAGCAAACTTTCGCCTGATTCAATGAGCCGACTGACTTCTCTTATTGCCCTCACTTGTTTGGGACTGTTCGTCGGGTGCAGCAAAGCTCCGCCGGAGGCAACGCTTCTATTCAATGGCAAAGATCTCACTGGCTGGCACAAACAATTAGAGAAAGGGCAGCATGGGACTGGCGGAAACTGGGGTGTCACAGACGAGGGCGTCCTTTTTGGCGAGCAGGACCCTCCCGGCTCAGGCAACGGTGGACTCTTGCTGACCGATGAAAAATTCAGCGAGTTCGAACTGGAGCTCTCGATTCGTCCTGACTGGGGCCCCGACAGCGGTGTGTTCCTCCGGACCGATGAAAAAGGCGGGGGGTGGCAGGTATACGTCGATCATCATGACAATGGAAACGTGGGGCACATCAGGTTGGAAACGAAGCCTTACAGTGTGCCTTTTTGCCCCTTCAAATTCTCCCGAGTTGAACCAAAGGCGTCGCAATTGGCGATGACGGTCGATGCGCGCACGGAAGAATGGCCGGAAGGCGTTTTCGAGCATTCCTGCACGATGGAGGAATGGCTTGCCGTGTGGAAGACTGATGACTGGAACGAGCTGAAAATCCGCTGCACTGGCGGTGAGCTTCCTGTCATCGAAACCCGTGTGAATGGTCTGTTCGTCTGCCGCTTCAATGCCGCCGCGACTACGCATCCGAAATTCGATCAGGAAAAGGCGCTCGAAGTGGCCGAACCAACAGGTTCCATCGCTCTGCAAGTCCACGGTGGAAAGCGATGGCAGGCGGGAGAAAGAGTATTCTGGAAGAACATCAGCGTTCGCTCGCTCTGAGCGATGGATCAGCGCAGTTTTTCAGCGAATGCTTCGGCACGAATTTTCCACTTTTCCGGTTCCGAAGTCCCGAAAGTGGTAACCATTTTCCAGGTGCCTTCAAATCCGGCAGGAACGGTTTCGTTGTAGAAACTTTGCAGGTAGTATTTTTTGTAAGTGCCGGGAACGTTCCAGATTTTTGAGGTGGTCTTGACTCCATCGGGGCATTCCAGCAAGCGGGAAACCGCAAACTGTTTGCTCGTTGGCTCAAAGACAGCGCTCCAATCAACCACCTTATTGATGTGAAATTTTTTCTCAACGCCATTGGGGAGTGGCTCGCCGGTTGGCTGATCGCCGTCGATGCCGGCAAGGTATTCCGAAACCGTGGGCGTCCAGGCATGCATGAAATGGTAGACCAGTTTGAGAGGGGTCTCTTTTTCGGCTTTCACTGTGACGGTTTCGAAGAGACGGTTGTCGCGCAGTTCGATTCGGTTGGTGAAGCGGAAGTCGCGGATTTTTGACTCGCGAACGACCGAAAGAGTTTTCCCACTTAACTCGGAAGAAGTCGCTTCGATCTCGTTGCCGTCTTGATAGAAGGTGAGTGACTGAAGTTCCTCAGGCTCATTTTCAAAGTGGCCCGTCCCGATGAACCCGATTTCCGGATACATGAAAACAGTGCCGTAAGCGCTACTTTCTGTCGTCATCGGGGTGCCTCGAAAATCGATTCGCCCCGGCGTCCACTGCGTGGCCTGACGCATCATGACGGTCACCTCGCCCGATTGGAGTGTGATTGTCGGGAGGTCAGGGCCGAGGTTGGGAACGTAGGGCCTTGCTTGGCTTTGTGCGGCGCTCATGGCCACGATGGCAGAGACGAGAGAAAGAAGTGATTTCATATCTTTAGTTTTAGACTACTCAATGAACACGGCCTCACTAATCCCCATGACGAAGGTTTCATACTCTGGCTTGTCAGGTTGGTAGGGGGGCATCATTGGCCACCAGCCTTCCGATATGCCCGGTCCGGTCGCCACCGCGCAAAGAAAATCGCCTTTTCTCGCATTCCAGTCCTTGATACTGATATTCGTCTCGTATTTCACTCCGGCCGCTTTACCTGTTGCTTCCGGTAACGTGATCGAACGGACTTCCTCTCCATTGCGAAAGAGCCGGATCGTTTCCGCCTGCGTCCAGGATGGCCCGAGGACTGTAAGAGAAGTTTCCTCCGCTTTAGAATCGTATTCCAGGGTGGTGAGTAACCCGAAGCTGGCCATCGCTCTGCCGGCAAGTAGGGATTCAACTGCGTCATCAAGATCGATTTGTGATACATCAGAGTCATCAGCACGAATGTAGGTTCGAGCCTGTCCTGCTATCGCGAAATTCACGGTATGGCTGTCGCTCGATCCGATCGGCGCGATCGAATGACCACTTTTGAGCAGAGCAAACCAATCCCCCACGAGTTCCATTGGGTCAGTTTGTTGAGCGCCAGAATTGATGAGCTCCATCGCGTTAGCTCGCAGTTTTTCACCTCTGAGGAAGGTTCCTGTTTTGGAATCAAAATTATCTGGGTGCAGTGGGGTATAGTTCCGATGGACATCGCGCCCATGATTGAGAATACAGATCCGAACACCGGGAGTCGCGAAGATGTTGTCAAAGATTTTGCTCCAAGGGCGAAGTTTATGCTCGGCAGGGGGGGCACCTCGCGTGATTGGAAAGGTATTGAAATGCCCGAGATGAGTCGTCACTTCACAGCCCGCAACCGGCGTGAACCAGTTGGATGCTCCTGTTCGATTTCCTTCCTCAGTGTAATCGATGTGTTTGTCATGGCCCGTCGAAACAGGAAGCTCGACCCCTTCGCCGGCGACAGAGATGAGGCGTTCTAATACGGTGCAGTCGCCGTGCTTATCAAACTCAAAGGTATGAAGGTGAGGATCGCAGGCAACGAGCCCCGGCGTCTCTACTTCCCTGGTCAGCGTGAAGTTCAGTTCCAGCGGTCCCTGCTGACCGTTGACTTCAATAGTCTTTGATTCGAGTCCGTATTCGAAGCCACGTCCGCAGTGTAGGTGGTAGCTTCTTGGATCGTTTTTTGATCCTGCGAGCCGGAAAGTGGCGTTGCCATCGAGTGAGTATACAACGCCTTCACGAACCGCCAGATTGTCTGAGGATTCAGCGCCAACGAAGACAAGGGCACCCGAGTCGGCATCGATGATCGTGTAACGACAGGGGAGTGGTTCATTTTTGACGGCATCAACCGTGGTCAAGCTCAGCGAAGTTTTCATCTGCGGAATACTTCGTCGAAAACCGCGCTTCTTTGCGAGATCAGTCGAATGTTCTTCGCTGGTGAGTTCTGCTGCACTCTGATGCAGTTCGATCGCTCCCACGAGGATGTCATCCGGCTTCTCGGAAGTCGTTTTGATCACGAGCGTATTGCTCCCCGTTTTCAAAATCCCGGCTGGAATCAAAATTCCAAACTCGAGATGATTATGATCCCGGAGCAACTTTCCGATCTCTTTATCATTTAGCGTAACGGTCCAGGTCTGTTTGGTGCTCTTCTGCTGCAGCGTGAGAAGTGAATAGTCATCCGGGGACTCGAGTTCAAATTCCAATCGCAGTTCGCTGGCCTCCGCTTCAGCTGGAAAATGCGACCACTCGCGCGGCTCTGCGTTCCGTATATGATGGACCTTCGGAGTAATAACGAGAGCGGCGTGGCTACCCCCCCCCGAAAAGGCAACGAGGGTGGCGAAAAGAATGAGGTAAGAGCGTGCCATAAAAAACAGCGTAGTGCGAAATGGTGAGGCTTTTCAATGGCTGAGTCGGCGTGATCCCGCATCGCTATCTCAGGGGAGGTGCTTGATCTTGTTCCCGTGATTGTCCATCGTCATGGCATCATGAAAACGTGGGAAAGAAGGCATTTTTTGACGACTGCCGCCGCAGTCGGGGCAACAAGCTTATATCGACCGGTCATGGGTGCGGCAAAACCGGACCCAATCAAGTATCTCCAGATCGGAACGGCTCACGCTCATGCCAACAAGATTGAAGTCTATGCCGCGAGCCCTGACTGGGAGGTAGTAGGAGTCGTCGAGCCGGATCCAGCTCGCGTCGAGGCGGCGAAAGCATCGAAACTTTACGGCGATCTTCCTTTTTACTCGTTGGAAGACGGGCTCAATATCGAGGGGCTTCAAGTCGTCGGTATTGAGACCGAAGTGAAGGATCTCCTTACTTATGCCGAAAAGGCAGTCGATGCTGGATGTCATCTTCATCTCGACAAGCCGGCCGGTGAGTCGCTGTCTCATTTCAAGAAAATCTATGAAAAGGCGGAGAGCCAGAATTTAACCATTCAAATGGGCTACATGTATCGCTTTAATCCGGCGGTGATGTTCATGAGGGATTGCCTTAAGAAAGGCTGGTTCGGTGAGCCATTCGAAGTGCACACCGTGATGTCGAAAGTGGTTCCCGAGTCGAATCGCCCGGGCCTTGATGATTATGAGGGTGGGATTATGTTTGAGCTGGGGTGTCATATCGTGGATCTCACCGTGGGCATGTTAGGTAAGCCTGACGCGATCAACGCCTTTCCGCGGAGGGTTATCGAGAATGATGCGGATTCGCTGATCGACAACATGATGGCGGTTTATGAATATCCCAAGGCGACAGCGACGGTGCGCTCGACCGCTGTTGAGGTTGAAGGCTTCGCCCGTCGTCATTTTGTGCTCTGCGGCACTGAAGCCACCTGTCACATACAGCCCCTCGACCGGCCCACGATGCGTCTCGCGTTATCGAAGCCGCAAGGTGGATACAAGAAGGGGTATCAGGAGCTCGTATTTTCTCCGCCGGAAGTTCCCGGTTTCGGAGCCTACAGCCGCTATGTGGGTGATGCGGCGGATTTGGCCAAGATCGTTCGTGGCGAAAAGGCGGACGACTGGGGGATGGCACACGATCTCGCGGTTCAGGATGCGGTAATGCGTTCGGCAGGCTTGGAGCCGGGCTAGGAATTTACGGTTTGAGCTAGTATTCGAAGAACCTCTGAAATTATGCGCTACTCAGCCCTTTTTTGTAATCGTGGTTCCTTTGCTTTTTGGATGTTCAAAAACCGAGAGTCCGAAAGAGCGATTAACCCGATTGATTGACGGGCAAAATCTCAAATACTTAGAGGAGGCTAATCAGCAGATTCGGTCTCATTTGCCTCCGGGTACCGTAGATCAATACGTATTCGAATCTACTTATGCGAACTTCGAAACGGGACCCACAGGGAAAACGGAGGGACATGTGTATGTGTTGTTCGAGAAGAAAGGAACCAGAGTAAAAAAGAAAACGGGGCCAAACTCGTACTCTGTAAAATTTGATAGTCTTCAGGTGAATTTCGAGTCTTTTGATACATACCGATGTATCGAATTCATGATCACTGAAGACGGGAAATCAGAGATTATTGAGGTCTTCGTTGAGCATTTCCCTGAAGGTGAAGCGGACTAACCCATTCCCTGAATGAAATGGTCACCGCACAGGTGAATAGATCAAGTCCCGGCAAGGTTGGTCCGGGATTCTAATCGCTTATTTTTCCGACGAGATGGCTCGGAACGCGTTCCAATCCCTGCTCGTGCTTTTCCGCCAATTCCTGCATCTCTTTCAACACTCCGGGATTCTCTGCCGCCACATCCCACTGCTCGCCGGGATCGAGGCCTAGGTGGTAGAGAAGGGGAGGATCGTGGGTTTCGGCGTTCTTTTGCCCGGTGTAGCTCGTTTTTGTTTTGAAGTGGGCTTTGAACTGGCCTTTTCGGACGGCGAAAAGCTGTTCACCGTGGTAATAGAACATCTCGTCGCGGGGACCGGTTTTCGCTTCTCCTGTGATGAAGCGGGAGAGGTCGTGGCCGTCGTAGGTGCGATCATCGGGCAAGGTGCCTCCTGCCAAGCTCACAAAAGTCGGGAGGAGGTCAAGGGTGGCTCCCATTTCGTGAACGATTTTCGGTTCCATCGTTCCCGGCCAGGCCATGATTGTGGGTTCGCGCATGCCGCCTTCCCATGTCGAGCCTTTGCCGTCACGGAGCATTCCGGCGGTTCCTCCGTGATGCTTGAATTTCAGCCAGGGGCCGTTGTCGGAGGTGAAGACAACGAGGGTGTTCTCACTGACGCCGGCTTTATCGAGCGCATTCCTGATTTCTCCAACCGACCAATCGATCTCTTCGATGACATCGCCGTAGATGCCGGCTGTGGAGGTGTTGGCAAAGTCCTTTCCTCGAAAGAGCGGGATGTGGGGAAGGCTGTGGGCGAGATAAATGAAGAAGGGCTCATCGCCGAACTCGTTGATCTTCCTGATTGCCTCCTCAGTGTAGCGGCGGGTGATGGTGGTTTGGTCGGCGGGACGTTCGAGGATCTTTTCGTCCTCCATTAACGGCACGTTGTAGAGCGAGAAATCTCCCTTTTCGGCGAGTTCGAAGTGACTCTCACGGCGAAGCATGTCCATGTCGTTTGAATAGGGAATGCCGAAATAACTCTCGAAGCCGTGACTCGTGGGAAGGAACTCGGGAAGGTGACCGAGATGCCATTTGCCGACCGCAGCGGTTCGATAGCCTTCTTTCTTCAACGCGGAGGAAATCGTGATCTCTGTGGTGGGAAGTCCTCCGGATGAATCAGGGAAAAGAACGCGACGGGTATCAGAGCACATTCCGTTCCGGACCGGCAGTCTTCCCGTGAGGAGTCCTGCACGGCTTGGGGTACAGACACAGGCGGCCACATAGAAGTTGGTCCATTTCTGGCCCTCTGCTGCCATCACGTCGAGATGGGGCGTCTTGATCGTAGGATGTCCAAAAGAGGAGAGGTCCCCGTAGCCCAGATCATCGCAGAAAATGACGACAAAGTTAGGCTGGTTGGCACCAGGAGCGGGCGAGGCGACAGCAAGCAGGCAAAGAATAGAAAAGAGTGCGGCTTTCATGAGTGCGGGAGTGTCTTCATCGCAGTTGAGTTTGGCAAAGCCTTTTGGAGGCATCTTCCCGTAATACGCGACGGCGCATTGACTGAGGAACGATTGACAGGGCCGCTGCCTGAGGAGAGCATAGGAGACGCTATGACAACCGCATCGGATTCACCCGCCATTCTTGAAGCTTCAGGCAAGAAGCAATCGACTCAGCAGGAGCGATTTGAGAAAGTTCGCACGCTGGTTCATTCAGACTCCAGTTCTGCTTCAGCAGCACTTGCTCAAGAGGTCGCCGATATGATTCAAGAGCGGCAGGCAGCGGGTAAAGGATTTGTGATAGGACTCGCAACGGGGTCGACTCCGGTACCTTTCTACCGTGAGCTGATTCGGTTACACAGGGAGGAGGAACTGAGTTTTCACAATGTAACGACGTTTAACCTTGATGAATACTACGGGCTGACTCAGGGGCATCCTGAGAGTTACTTCCGCTTCATGCGAGACCAGCTGTTTGATCATGTCGATATCCCGGCGGAGCAGATCAATATTCCTGATGGAACGGTGGCGATGGAGGCGGTTTACGATCATTGTCTCGACTATGAGCAGCGTATCGATCAAGCAGGCGGGCTCGATCTTCAGATTCTCGGTATCGGCCGGACCGGTCACATTGGATTTAACGAGCCGGGTTCGTCCAAAGATTCGATCACGCGAATGATCACGCTCGACCGTGTTACGCGTCAGGATGCGGCAGCTGATTTCATGGGAGTCGCGAATGTCCCTCGTTCTGCGATTACGATGGGTGTTGGGACGATTCTAAAGGCGAAGCGTCTTGTCCTAATGGCCTGGGGTGGTAACAAGGCAGAGATCGTCAGAGAGGCGGTTGAGGGCGACGTCACCGACCAGATCTCAGCGAGTTTCCTGCAGGAACATGACAATTCGACGTTTCTCGTTGATGAAGCAGCTTCGACAGCCCTGACACGCTTTCAATTTCCGTGGCTGGTTGGCACCGTTGACTGGGACGATCGCATGAGAAAGCGCGCCGTCGTGTGGCTCTCCGGTAAATTGAAGAAGCCGGTTCTGAAGCTCGTCGACGAAGACTACAACGAAAGCGGCACCGGCGAACTATTGGCATCAACGTCAAAGGAGGCTTACGAGGTGAACATTAATGTTTTCAATCATGTGCAGCACACAATCACTGGTTGGCCCGGAGGAAAGAAGGACGCGGATGATACCAATCGCCCGGAGCGTGCGTTTCCCTTTCCCAAGCGCATTCTGGTTCTCTGTCCGGAGCCGGCGGATGCGTTCATCGGAATCGGAGGAACCCTCGAGCGTCTCAAGGAACAAGGCCACACCGTAAAGTTAGTTTTTCAAACTTCAGGAAACCTTCGTGTCGCAGATGGTGCGGCTCTTAATTTTGCCCGTGTCGTTCTGGAAATGGCGGAACAGGAATTAAGCGAGGTTTCTAACTGGGAAAGCCAAAAAGCTTACGCTGACAGTATCGTTCAGGCGATCGAAGAAAAGGGGGAGTTTGGAATTGATCCTGGGCGGGTGCGTAAGTTGAAAGGATTGATTTTAAGGGGGGAATCTCGCGATGCCGCTTCCGTTTGTCGTTTAGAAGCGGCTGAATCTGAGTTTCTCGACTTACCATTTTACGAAAAAGGTCGCTACCGTCGTTTTCAAAGTACGGAAGATGACGTTTCGATCATGAACCGTGTTTTGAATGACTTCGCACCTGATATTGTCTTTGCCACAGGAGATGCAGGCGATCCGAGTTCGGTTCAGTCGATTTGCTTTCGTGTCTTTGAGTCGGCGTGGAATGAGTTGACTGGCGCAGACTGGAGACAGGAATGCAATGTGTGGCTCTATCGCGGGCGGGACCGCTCCTACGAGGCCCACGAAATCGAGATGGCAGTCCCGATGAGCCCTGATCAGATGGATCGAAAAGCAGAGTCAATTCGGAAGTTCATCTCGATTGGTGATGATGATCAAAACGCATTAACCCGCAATCGGGAAGCGGCTGAGATTTATGACGCTTTAGGTATGGCTGAATACGAAGCGATTGAAGCCTTCCAGAAATGGCAGGGCGCGAAATAGAATATCTCCGGGTAAAAGTGAAACCCAGCTCGAAGCGACCGGGCATCAGTGAGCTGGAAGATGGGATTCTTAAAGTAAGAGTGAAGGCTCCACCGATGGAGGGAAAAGCGAACGCGGAAGTCATCAAGGCGCTCGCGAAGCACCTTGGCGTTAAGCGCAGTCAGCTGAAGATCAAGACGGGATCCGGTTCCCCATTAAAGCGAATTGTGATTTCGGAGTGAGGTGATATCTCGCTGGCTTTCTAGAGCCCGAAGATCGGTGCAGGAACAAGAAAGGCATGTTGCTCGAGAAGACTCAGAGTTCCGTGCCAACTGAGGTATTGCGTCGACCAGACCACGAGTATATAGCCAGCGGTTACCGGAATGAATCCCAGTCGCGCGATCCATCTCGTAACCCAGTGCCGGGGCGCATCCCTTTTCTCAGCACGGGACACTGCCCATCCGAGCAATAGCCTGGCGGGAAAGATAAAGAGAACGAATAGCACGTTAGGCAGCCAGGCCACCTCGCGCGGAGCCAATTCGATTTTGAGAAGGTAAAGGGGAAGCGCAAAGAGCAAGGTAACGAAGAGAGCGATCCAGAAAGCGAAAGGGGCTTTGCTGAAGAGTTGTCTAGCCGACTTGAGTGACAGGAAGTCGCGAAAGTTACCACTCATGGCAAAGTGCGTCTGGAGGAAGGGGACATAGAGCACGGCAAAGCCAAGAAGGATTCCGCCAAGCAATGAACCCAGACCAACGATGGCAGCGTTTTTGGCACTCCCTGCCAAAATCATTATGAGAAGAGGCACAACGAGCCAGATCGCGGCTCCGGCAAATCCACGAAGGCCGAGCCAGAAGAGTGCTGGAACGCCTGCCTCATTCCACTTGGCTTTCACAGACTGGAGGAATGGCTTCATCGAATGGGTCTCGCCGAGCCATCGAATGAACTGAATGGGCGCCGGCCAGAGGAAATGACGGTTCTTTCCTCCACGGATCAAGGCCCACAGTAGATGAAGCACTATCAAGACGATTAGGATCGCTAGAAAAAAGCGAAGATTATTGGCCGATTGGCTTCCTGCCTCGATGAGTTCGGCGTCTTCCCAGAAACTGTGGACTAGTCGAATCGGGAGAAGCCAAAGCCAGCAGGCGAGAACGATTCTGCCGGCCACTGCAAAATCCTTCAGTCCGATAAATCCATCGCGGAGGCGCCCTGAGCGTGCGACACGACCTGATGCCTCAAGGAGATACCCCAGACTGATAAGATTGAGGACGGGAATAACGGAAACGACCGCGAGCCCTAGAACAAGTGTTATAAATCCGAAGAAATGACGGAGTGCTGAGAGACAGGCTCCTGCAAAGCGCCGCATTCTCCCGCGCGTTGCTTCCGCAGGAAGTGCGGGAGGTTGAATCGGTGAGGTAGGGGAATTGACGAGCATTTACACTTCAGGAAGACGCAGAGGTTACCGGAATGGTTACACCACTACTAAGTCTCTCTATCGCCACCACAGCCTTTGAGAAATTTAGCTCTCGGAAGTCGCTTGAGCTTCCTCACTCGCTCCTTCTTTAGTTTCCTCCTCATCAGGTTCATCTTCACGCAAAAAGCGGAGATGCTGAATGGATCGTTCATCTGCTTCGGCCACCTCGACGCGGTATCCGGCAACGCGAGTATCCTCTCCGGCGACAGGAATTCGACCGAACAGATTTGTCAGAAAGCCACCCACGGTGCTGACATCAGGATCTTCGAGATCGAGATCGTCGACTTCGTCACAAAGCTCATGAAGAGGGACCCAGCCTTCCACGGTGAACTCGTCATCACTGACTCGTTTGAATCCGCCTTCTTCAGGGTCATCAAATTCATCCCTGATTTCGCCGACAACCTGATCCAGAACGTCATCAAACATCACAAGCCCAATCGAACCACCGAATTCGTCAACGACGAGGGCAAGATGATTGCGCTCAGCAAGAAAGCGTTTCAGCATTTCATCGAGAGGGAGATCTTCTGAAACACGCATTAACTCGCGCTTTAGAGCAAACAAATTCGGCGCTTGTTTGTCCATTTCTCCAAGAAGATCCTTGATGTGGATAAGGCCGAGGGTGGTGTCGAGGTGGCGATCCACCAAGGGAAAGCGGGTGTGCTTTGATTCGAGAGCAATCTCGAGATTCTCGCGGAAAGTACGATGCACATCCAGAGCGATGACATCATTTCTCGGGGTTAATATGTCGCGCACGATTAATTCGTTCAATTCCAGCGCATTGATTAGAATCTTTTGCTCGGTCGGCGTCACTTCCTGAGCGCGCCCCGTGTCCTCAACGAGCAGGCGAATTTCTTCAGCGGTATGAGTAATCGTTCCGTTTTTGATCGGTTCGATGTGGAAGAGTGATTTGAGTAAATAGTCTGAGAGCTTATTGATCACCCAGATCGGAGCGGCAAAGAGGTAGTAGAAGAAGGTCACCGGTCGGCTGAAAGTGATGACTGTTCCCAGCGTCTTTCGCAGTCCGAAAACCCGGGGTATCAATTCTCCGAAAGTCATGTGGAAAACGGCGAGAACGCCGATACTAACTACAAAAGCCGCAATGGAATGATAACCCCGGGGAAGGGAGACCATAGTAAAAACAGGTTCGAGATAGGAAGCCACGAACGGGGTTCCTACTGCTCCTATGATAAGGCTCGAAATCGAGATGCCTAGCTGACAGGCCGAAATATAGCCGTTCAGGTTGCTCGACATTTTCAGGGCCCTGTCCGCTCCCTTTCTTCCATTAGTGGCCGCATCTTCGATTTGAGAAACGTGCACTTTGATCAAGGCAAACTCGGAGGCAACGAAGAGGGCGTTGAGCAGCAGGAAGCCACCGAGCATGAGAAGTGAAATAAATGGCCCCGGTAAGATAAGGACGAGTTCGGACAGCAGAACACTGTCGAAGGAATCAGCCTGAAAAGGCAGAAAAGAGAGGGTAATCATTCAAGTCTCAATAAGTCGACATCTGCACAAAAAGAAATCGGTGTGAGCTGGCGGAAAGCGCGCATTTTAAGGTAAAAACGATAAAACTGCCAGCGAATTCTAACAGCGCATCAATCGCTCACGGGAAAGGGGAGCACCATTGGCAAACCACTTGGGACGCTCTTAGGTATAGTTGACTCGAGATCTCGTGCCGAAGGGCTGGTGAGAGATTTCAGAAACTCCACCAAATCTCTGACTTCCTCATCTTCGTAGAATGCGGGCAGCTTATGTTCGGGAGCCATGGTCTTCTTGAGCAGTTTGATGACCTCTTTGCTATCATGCACTGCACCGCGGAACTCAGGCTCCAACTGTCCTGGGTCGTAGGCCTCGAGTTCAGAGCCGGGGCTTAGTTGATGTCTCACTGCCGCTTCGAGAGTGGTGTAGGCGCCGTTGTGCATGTAGGGCCCGGTCAATTCAACATTGCGGAGAGGTGGTGTTCTAAACCTAAATCGGTCCTCCAGTCCATAGTCACTGCGGAGAGTAACGCCGATGTCGTAATCTTCGTTCGGATTGGGGCCCGGTCCGATCGGGATCACACCCATGTTGTGGTGCTTTTGATCCGTCTGCAGTTTTCCAGTATGACAGGAAACACAACTGGCCTTCCCGTAAAACAGGAGAGCACCTCGAAGCTGGGACTCATTGAGTGCTTCTTCTTCGCCGGCAAGGAAGCGGTCAAAGGGGCTGTCGTAAAAGGAGAAGGCGTCGATTTCAAACGCCGCAATCGCATTGGCAGCGTGAGCAAAATGGATCTTGTCTTGATCGAGATCAGGAAAAGCGGCTTTGAACATCACCCGGTAATCTTCGATTTTCATTAGCCGTTGCACGAGTGCCGCCCAGATTTCCTCCTCGTTCTGGCCGAGGACTTCACCGACTTCGTTGTGGGCCCCGCTAGAGTCTTTTTCCCCTTTGGTTCCGCGCATCTCCGCATTCGAAAGCACTGGCATCATTGCCTGAGCCGCGAGAACATTTTCAATTATGTCAGGCATCACGATTTGGAAATAACCTTCCGTTTTCGTAAGGCGGGCTTGATTCACGACAAACTTTCCATCTTTACGCTGGTAGGTTCGGCTGTCCCAGAACATCGTTTGCCATTCAGCATCTCCACGGTTGAAAAGATCAGGGGCATTTCGAGGAGTAAAGGGGTGGGCGGCACTGCTGAGATTGAAACCCATGAGAACCGGATCGCGACCCTCTACATCAACAAGACGGAGGCCTTCAGGCATGCGACGGCCTTTGTCGACATAAGCCTGGGTTCCAACGGAGCGGGATCTACCATCGGCGGTAGCCGTAAGTGGATGGTGGCAGGTGGCGCAGGATACGTCACGATTTCCACCAATTAGCGGGTCGAAAAACAGTGCCTGTCCCAGCTCCAGTTTTTCTTTGGAATACTCTGGCTTGGGATCCAGTGAGGTCACCTCGTTCGCTTCGAGTAACGACTTCAGTTCCGCTACCGGATCGGTATCGGCCGCCACCTGCGAATGCGTAAAGGCCACGCCCAACAGTAAAAGTGCGAAGAATATATGATTCAAAGTTCCGTTCGTTTGGGGATTCATCCTAAAGTATACGACTACCGACAGGTTATCAGCGCCGTCAATAGACTTGAGGCGCCGGCTAGTTTCGAGCGTGTTTTGGTATTTATACAGCGTCTCTTACTTGCGATCCAGTTCAAGAAACTTCGCTTCCGGTGCTGCTTTGGTTACACTGCTTTTGCCGTCAGGCCACCTTACTGTGACGGATATTGGTTTCTTTGTGCCTTTCTGAACGGCAAATATCAGGTCGGAACCCGATTGTCCCAGGTAGCTTCCTCCTGCAAAGACCTCGGTCGTTTGAGGTGCGAAATCTCCTGCCGTCACCGTGACTTTTGCACCAATGCTCTGAGGGTTTCCAGGGGCACCTTTCAATCTGATCCGAAGTGGTGTTCCCGGCGAGCGATCTGCGAGGTCATTGACGAAAATTTGCGGATCCGCATCATTTACCCCAACGATGAAATCTTCCCAGCCGTCCAGGTTTACATCAACGGCTGCGAGGCTCTTCGCGTCTCCTGGAACGACGAGGCCACTTTCATGATGCCAGATGAGCTCGAACGGTTCGGCAGGATTCCCGGTTCCCTTCAAAAGGGTGCTAAGGCCGCCATCAAGACGACCTTGTTCTTGAGTGATGTTAAAATGGTTTTGCACGATGTAACAATCGCAGAGTCCATCAAGGTCGATGTCGCGGAGAACAATTCCGAATCCCGGGGAAATCTGCGCGAGCGGGGGAAGTGGCTTCATTTCGAACTTACCTGTCCCGTCATTGATGAGGATGGAGCTATCCATGTTGTTCGCCCGAAACTGGGTTGAACCCTGGATCCTATCAATATCGTAAATTCCCGAAAGTGGTAGCGAGGCGTAGTTATGAAAAGTTTGCACTTTATCAGCGATGAAGGGCATCGCGCCGTTAGAAGCCATGAAACCGCGGCGGGGGTAGCAGATTGTCTTGCCGTTTTCAGTGAGAAAACGTGCTTCTACAATATGAGATTTTCCTGAGTTATCGAAATCACCAAAGAAGATCAATTCCGGTGATTCAAGACTCGCGTTGTAGGTGGAATTGCGACCGAGATTGGTCGCCACGTAGTCCATATCCCCATCATTATCGATGTCATGCCCATCGATGCCTGTCCACCATCCATGAGAGGCAAGGCCAGAACCTTCAAGTCCGGCCTCTTCGCTTTGATCAACCAAGGTGCCCTGATTATTCTTGAAGAGTTTGATGGGGCCCCATTCGGTCGTGATGAGAAGATCGATCCATCCGTCATCATTCGCGTCAGTCCAGAGGGAACTGGTCACCATGCCCGGCTCTACGAGTCCGGGCGCCAGTGTAGCGGTGACATCGGTGAAGACGCCGCCTTCGTTTCTGAGAAGAGCGCTTCGCGGGGTAAGAGGGAATTCACCGGGAATAGAACGCGAGCCAACAAACAGATCAAGATCGCCGTCGTGGTCGAAATCAGAAGCGGAAACGGTGCCTGAACTATTCATCAAACCGGGCAGGGTATTTTCCGCGACAGGAGTAAAATTTCCTTTTCCATCATTGAGGTAAAGGCGGTCGAGAAGAGCGGGAGAATTCGGCATCGCCTCAACACCGCCACTAGCAGCATAAAGATCAAGATCTCCATCCGCATCGATGTCGACGAGAAGCATCCCCATATCTTCGTATCGAGCGTCTTTAGCCAAAGCCGGTTGCGGGTCCGGTGCTAAAATCACATCGCTGGAACCTGGTGAGGTTTGGTTTCTAAAAAGCTGCGTCGCCTGTCCGGCGGCGCAGCCGAGAACGAAATCAGGATCGCCATCGCCGTCAATATCTCCCCATGCCTGGCCGGGGCCGAGCTGTGAGAGTTTGAATGGAAGCAGTGGCTGTCTGTCGTAATCATCAAATTCCAATTCTTTATGCGAAAAGCCTTTGAGTGAAGGCACCTCAAGAAACCAGGGGTTCTGGAGGTCCCGGGATTTGACGGGCGGGTCCGGCTTCATTCCGGTGTCCGGCTCGGTAATCGTGTAGTGATGGTTGACGTTGAGATCTGCAATCTCCTGGATTTCGCCACTCGGCCATTCGAGCCGCATCTTGGTGATCGTCTCATTGTCTCCAAGACCAAAATGGATAATGGGCTCATCGGCGTCGAGATAACCTCCGTAGGGGAAAAGTTGGCGGCTTTGCTTTGAACCGTCAGGAGTCTGAATCGTGACAAGGGTTCCAATCCCTTGAGTGTTACTTCGTGTTCCTTGCAGTTTTACGACAAGACGATTTCCGCTTTCGCTTTGATTGTGGTAAATGCTGAGAGGATCTTCAAGATTTGAGGTTAGCAAATCAACACGGCCATCACCATCCAGATCAGCCAGTGAGGCGCCATAGGAAATCCCGAGGTGATCGAGGCCCCATTTCTCGGACACATCAGTAAACTGAAAATCTCCCAGATTCTTGTAGGCCAAATTTTGCTCTTTGCGCACTGGAGTATTGCGATAGTGATCCCAGTGAGTTTTGCCCACAAGAGTGGCATGGCTGATTTCCGGTAAATCGGAATGATTAAACTGACGGGGGATTCCGTTACAGAAAAACAAGTCAGAGAGGCCGTCGTTGTCAAAATCGGCACTGCGAATCGCCCACGTCCACTCAGTCTGTGCCACGCCGGCCATCCAGGCACCTTCCAGAAACTCATTCGTGCCTGTATTGATGTGCATCGTGTTGTGCATGATCTGCTCGGCACCGGTGACATACTCAAGGTTGTCCTGGCGATCTGACATGGAAGCCATTGAAGCCATCTGCATGTAATGCGTTTTCGGCATCATGTCTGCGAGAAGAAAATCGATGTAACCGTCGTTGTTAAAATCGCTCTGAACTGCACCCATCGAGAACCATGTGGTATGACGAACGTGCTTTTCGGTTACCTCTGTAAAGGTGCCGTCACCGTTATTACGATAGAGGTAGTCGGGACTCTTGAAATCATTTCCCACATAAAGGTCGGGCCAGCCGTCGTAGTTGTAATCCCACCAGGTCGCAGAATTGCCCCAGTGGCGCTCTTTAGTGATGCCGGCTGCTTCGGTGATCTCCACAAAACCTTTTTCACCGTCGTTGCGGAAAAAGTAGTCCGGGCGCCCAGCCTCAGTGTAAAGGAACTCGCCGTTGTCGCCGCGCTTATTTTGATCAACCACATACCAACGCTGCCATTCTTCACCGACATAGAGCTTCCCGTCTTTATCAAAAATACGAATCGGTTCATCAGGGCGGCCGAACTCGCGGTAGATCTGGTGCGTCAAAATGTAAACGTCAAGATCACCGTCACGGTCGAAATCGCCGAACGCCGGAATCACTGAGCCATCCTCAATAGCGAGGCCGAGTTCTTCCGCCTTATCTACAAACTTGATCGGACCTTCTGTTCTGACGCCGTTTTCAATTGCTGAATTGATGAAGAGCTGGTTGGGGAAATCGTAGTTACAGATATAAATGTCGAGGTCGCCATCGTTATCAATATCAGCGAGGGAGATACCGACCGCCCAGGCATCCACGCCGCCGCCCACGCCTGCCTCCGCGGTTACGTCTTCGAACTTTAATACATCACGTTGGAGGTAGAGCCCATTCTCAAGAGGCCCGTTACTGGCGAAGATATCAGGACGGCCGTCCAGATCGAGGTCTCCGATAGCCACTGCGCCGCAGGCCGAGGAAGAATGGTAGGCGCGTGCGAGAGGATGATCAGCCATGATCGGGGAGAGATGATTCACGCCGGATTCGTCGGGCTTCAGCAGTTTGAAAAGGGTCTTGGTCTCCGCATCCCGAACCGTGTTAGAGAGCGGGCGGGATACTACCAGCTCATCGGCTAATACAGGGCCAGCTGTCAGCGAGCCAATGAGAAGAACGCCGGCAACTGCGTCGCGCCAGCCAATTCGGCTTAATGAGAAATTCATATCGAATGAAAGGTGAATATTTATTCTGAGAGTTAATACCATTCAGGCGGTCGCTTCAAGATGAACAATGCAAGATATCGACGCAAACCTGCAACAGTACTTACGCAGAGATTCAATAAATGGGAACACGGTAAGAGGCTTCACAGGAGGGGCTTGAGCCATCGTGCACCATCATTCACTGTTTTATATTACATATATTGTAGGAAGTTATCGAGAGGCTTAGCGGAATGAGCCAACTTGCTGTTTTTCCTCTATGCTGCGGTGTTCCTGCTCTAATAAGGCTTCGACTCGCTCGTTCTCTAATTACCGGTCGATTGTTCCACATGGAATGTTGGTAGATCATAGTATTTGCGAATCCCTGACATTTTTTCATCGTCTCGTTTAGAAATTCGATGGCGCGACCTGAACCTCACTTAATCAGATTTTAATTCAGTTTGCTCGGCAAAGTGTATCGGTTAAGTTAACACTCCCCAAACTCCACAGCATGAACAACGGACTTAGCTCATTACTTCTAGGCACCTGCATTTCTCTCATTTTGCCGCATTCGGCTCATTCTCTTGATCTCTTTAAGCGAAATAACGGGAAGAAGATTTTGAGTGCTGAACAACTCAGCATTCAGGAAGACTCTGCGGATGCTATGCTCAAAAAAGCGGCTGCTTATGAGGCTTCCGGGAAGAAACGCCAGGCTCGTGATACTTATAAGTCGGTGAGCCGCTCCTATCCGCGGACCGATGCCGGCGCTGAAGGAAAATTTAACTATGCACGTCTTCTCGAAACTGATGGTGATGGGCGCAAGGCATTTGAGCAGTATGAAGATCTCATCACGAACCATCGCAATACTCCCAGGTTCAACGAGGCAATCGGGAGACAGTTTGCTATCGCTGAGGCTCTTAGAAAGAGCGACAAGAAAGGTTTTCTCGGTCTAGGCGCTCCTATCCAGCCCTCACAACTGATCGAAATGTTTCAGTTCATTAGCACAAATGCCCCTCACTCGGATTATGCGCCCAAGTCGCTTCTTAATATTGGCTATGTGCGATCCAAGGTCGCGGAGATGAATGAAGCGATCACCGCGTTTCAATCTGTGGTGGATAACTATTCAGGAACTTCCTATGCGAAAGAAGCTCAGTATGAGATTTTTCGTCTGCGCGGTGTGAAAGCCGAGGATTCTGAGAGTCCGGTAATGGATAGAGCTCAGGTCGAAGCAGGTCTGGATTTTGTGAACCAAAACCCCGACGACAAGCGAGCCAACGAGATCAAAACCGACTTGAGCGAAATTGAGGCACGCTCCATGGAGAAGCTTTACAAGACCGGTATGTTTTACGAGAACAGCGGAAAGCCTGAGTCGGCTAGAATTTACTACCGCGAGGTGATCAAAAATCCCAGCACTCAATGGGCTGGGAAAGCTCAAGAGCGCCTCAACCGCATGGATAATGCGCCCGCTTCCGTAAATAAAAAAGCCGGCTTATTCGGGGCCAATCCCTTGAAAAAAGAGAAGGTTGAGATGCGCACTTCGGCCGATGAAATTGTTCCACTGGCGCCCGAGGGCCCGTCTGCGCCCGCTTCAGAATAAGCGGTTTTTGAATTCGCTGTCGATTAGTGGCTTGTCTTTCTGGTATTCCGGCCTAATTTCCGAGCATTGTTGCAATTGTCATTCCGATTAGCGGAATGCTTTTTACCAAGTGCCCAACCTCTATGAAGCCGGTTTTAGCCCTCATCGTTTTTGCTCTAATCAGCGGTGCTTTAGTCAGTTTGACTGGCTGCGCCGGTTATCAGGTAGGCAATCAAAAGCCCTCCATTTATTCCGGGATTTCGAACATTCACGTGCCCAGCTTCAAGAATAGGACCCTTGAGCCGAGACTTTCAAGCTTGGTCACGAATGCTGTGCTGAAAGAGATTCAGGCGGATGGCACTTACCAAGTGACTAATCGGGAGAATTGTGATGTCGTTCTTGTCGGAACAATTGATGATTTCAATAAGAGCCAGCTCCGCGCGTTTCGCGATAACACATTGAACTCAAGAGAGTTGCAAATTCGATTGGTTTGTGACTTCTATCTCGCTGATCCCAATACGGGGAAGAAAATCACAAGCTTTGATGTCGATCAAGAAGAAGGAATGGTTGAATTAGACAGCGAGCGAGATAATGAAATTGGTTCCATTCTGCGGGGCCGCGTCACAGGAGAGACCATTCAAGTGGTGGACGACAGTTTCCAGGTAGGCGAACGAGGCGCATTAGCAGTTGCTGCGATTGATCTTGCCGAGCAGCTTGTTTCGCAGTTGTCGGATGGCTGGTAATTCGGAGGTCGCTTCTGACGACTTGTTAACCGGCAGCTTATCCCCGCAAGCCGTATCCGGGGCTACTCAGGCAACCGGTCGTGGGAGGCTTCAACTCGTCGCGAGCCCAATTGGAAACCTTGGTGACATCACTTTCCGCGCGGTTGAGTCGTTGAAAAATGCCAATGTCATCGCCTGTGAGGATACACGGCACACCTCAAGGCTTCTCAATCACATAGGCGTGAAAGATAAAGAGCTGGTCGCGCTTCATGAGCACAATGAGCAGCATCGATCAGGCCGACTTGTGGAACGAGCTTTAAACGGCGAAGTGATCGCTTACGTTTCTGATGCAGGAATGCCGACGATCTCTGATCCTGGGTATCGAATTGTCAGAGCGAGTTACGATGCAGGAGTTCCGGTTGAAGTGATTCCTGGGGCCTGTGCGGTGGTTACTGCGCTGGCAGGCTCAGGAATGCCTACCGATGCTTTCTACTTTGGCGGCTTCCTTCCCGTAAAGTTAGGGCGCAGGTCGAATGAGCTCACGATCGCATTGGAGCGAAAGGAGACCTCCATTTATTATGAGTCGCCTCATCGGCTCTTGAAGACACTGAACGCTCTCTGTGAAATTGAACCGGAGCGTGAGATTTGCGTGGCGCGCGAGCTCACGAAAAAGTTCGAGTCATTCCATCGTGGTCAGGCCCGGGAGCTGCAGCAGCATTTCAGTGAGGTAAATCCGAAAGGTGAGATTACGTTCCTAATTCAGGGGAAAGGAAAGCGAAAGCAGAAACGGGAACGGTCCCGCCCTGAAACAAAATGAGGCGAGGTCTTTCGACCCCGCCTCACTTTTCATCTCTTCACCAAAGCCCTACGGACTAAATTTTGGTCAGACCTTTCCGTTGTAGTAGGTGAAATCATTCCCGAAGGCTTCTTTGGCCGGCTTCCTTTTTGAGGAGGGTTTGTCGGTGGGATAAATAGCACTCCCGGGGAATGAGCGTCGACTAAGTGGCTGTCTGCCGATAGGAAGACGTTTACTCTCATCGTAACGCTGCTGAGCTGTGAACGGAATTTCCCAA
>JAOFXR010000001.1 GCA_028047635.1 Verrucomicrobiales bacterium | reverse complement strand
CCGTGGAACAGCATGTTGATCTCGAATTAAAAGAGTTAACTTCCGGTGAAGTGAAACAAGTTGCTGAAGCCGAGATGACCTATGATAAGCGACGAAATTCTTCAAATCCCTCAAGAGTCTTCCCGATTACGTTTCCGGTTTTGCTATCCGTAAAATTGCGTGTGAGGGTAGACGCAATGCGTATTCTGATTCTCACCCCCAAAAGCCTGGTTGCCAGGTCCGGTAATTTGCATACGGCGGAGAGATGGGCGGAGCTGCTTTCTGAGCTCGGACACGAAGCCGCGGTCACTGTCCGTTACACAGATCAGGAAGCGGATTTGTTGATTGCGCTGCACGGTGAGAAAACGCAGGAAGGGCTCATGCTTTTTCACGCAGTACACCCTGAAGCACCCTGTTTAGTGTTACTGGCGGGAACCGATTTATATCCTGAGCTTTCCCCGATCAGTCTGAAGTCACTTGAGGTCGCAGATGGCATCATTGTTCTTCAGGAGAAGGCGCTTAAGGTCGTGCCTGAGAGATTTGCTGATAAGGTTTCTGTCGTGATTCAATCGGTCGAAAGGCTCGTGATAACGCCCAAAGAGGATCGTGGTTCTGAGGGCTTCGACGTCTGTGTCGTGGGGCATTTACGAGAAGTAAAAGCCCCTTTACTCACGGCGAGGGCCGCGCGGTCGTTGCCGGCGACATCCAGAATCCGAATTCGCCACGGAGGTGGCATTATCGAAACCCAATACCGTGAGTGGGTGGCAACTGAGGAAGCGGCGAATCCACGTTATCAGTGGCTGGGTGAGTTGGATCGTGCCGCCACGGTCGCTTTGATTGCAGATAGCGATATACTTGTTCTCACTTCGGTCACGGAAGGCGGCCCTGCGGTGATTGGTGAAGCCATCGTTGCGGGAACGCCGGTTCTTTCGACCAATACCGATGGCGCGGTAGGTTTGCTTGGCGCAGATTATCCGGGCCTTTTTCCGGTGGGTGATCAGGCCGCGCTCACCGCACTCTTGAGGCGTTGTGAGGAGGACGACGCCTTCTATGAATTGCTCAAGCAGTCCGCCGCTGCGCTGATCGAGCAGTTCTTGCCGGAGCGGGAGAAAGCGTCACTTGCGCTGGCGATTCAGAAGGCTACTTCGAAGTGACGTCCCGATCACTTTTTGAGCATCTTCTTTTTAGCAGTCTCGGCTTTCTGAAGAAAGCGATCAATGCCATCTGAGTCTAGAAGCGGGTCTTTCGTTTCTTTTCTCCACTCAACGAGTGCTGACTTCAGTGATTCGATTGTCGCGGCGTGTTCCACATGAGAGATGAGATTCTCAAATTCGATGGGATCTTTCTCGAGGTCATAGAATTCCCACTCGGGTGGGTCTTCGTATCGTCTGAACGCGATACCAGCGGGTGTGTCCCGGTATTTATCCGTGGCCGCAAATTTACCAGTGGGATCGCCATCGACGCGGTTAATGGGGGTGGTTTTTCCCGCGAGTAGATTGTGAATGAGTTTATAGCGTTGGTCGCGGATCGCACGGCGCGGGAAGAATGCTTGCGTGCCGTGGTAATGAAATTCTCCCACAAGATGAGTTCGCCAGTTTTCTGGTGATTGGGATGATGTCAGGGCGGGGCGTAGCGATACTCCGTGGAGTTTGAAGGGGGAATCGATTCCGGTTGCATCGAGAACGGTGGGAACGATGTCAGTGGCGCTGACGAGGGCAGTGCTTTCAAGGCCAGCTTTTGAAACGCCGGGCCAGCGAACGAGGAAGGGGACCCGGAGTCCGGATTCGTAGCAGGTTGTTTTTCCACGGTTGAAAGGTGGTCCGTGATCACCCAGAAAAATGACCAGCGTGTTCTCCCTATTTTCCGATTTATCGAGCTCAGAAAGGAGAAGTCCGATCCCGATATCGACTCGTTTGACTGTGTTGTAAAAGTTGGAGACACGTTCCCTCGCGATTGGCTCATCGAAGCCCTGGAAATCCCACCCGGGAACGGTGTTCTCTGCGATAGGATCTTCAGGGAGTCCTTTCCAACGTGCCGGAAAGGTGGATTTGTTAGTTTTTTTGTCCTTGTAGACGTGAGGGTCGGTGTAGTTCACCATCAGAAAAAAAGGATCGTTTTTGGACTCTTTGAAAAAAGTGGCCGCATTTTCTGCGACGGCTCGAACATCTCTGGTATCCTGCTTTTTTGGCCGGAAATCGAAAGGAAAGCTGGTCTCCGGAGAGACGTGCAGTTTTCCAAGAATACCGGTTTGATAGCCCGCCGATTTCAAATAAGCAGGAAGGTTTTTACCGATTTGAGAAGGGTTTAACGTGAAGCCTGCATTGGCAAGGCCGATCTGGCCGGTAGTGTGGGGGTAGAACCCGGTAAACATCGACGAGCGCGATGAACTGCAGCTTGCTTGTGTCACATAGGCGGTGCAAAATTTGACTCCATCAGCGGCGAGCGCATCGAGGTTAGGCGTCTCGATGTAGGGATCACCGTAACAGGATAACTGAAGCCCGAGATCATCAGCGGTGATGAGGAGAACGTTTGGCTTCGCGAAAGAGGGAGTCGTCAGTCCAAATAGCAGTGTGATCGCGCAAAGGAGTGTATTTTTCATAGAGGAAGATTTGGGCTGTCTTATCATTCAACGCGGACGAAACTTAGCGGGAGATGCCATTTGTGGCTACCGGAATGACTCACGGGTATCGTGCTCGATCGTGCCATTCTGAACGGCAATTCGGGTTCTGTTGAATAGTATTAGAGGGCTGATATTTCAAGTATCTTAACTAAATGATCTGGCTAGTAACGATTTGAGTTTTTATGCTGGTTGTTAACTAAAGAAGCAGTGTTGGAATCATAAGCTGAAATTGCCGGAAAGCCCTGATCTGACGGGCGAAAATCGGTGTAGTCACCGAGGAAGATATCTTAAAACTCATACAGGTAAGTGCCTGGATTAGAAGGGAAATCGTTCATGAATACACGGTTGTGCCAAGAAAATGAAGACCCGCAGATTGAGCACTTGAACGAGGCATATAAGGCTCAGGGCGATGGGTTTTTCGTCTCACTATATTGGTTGCCTGAGACGCGTCAGACAGTGGTGAAGCACATTCCCGATCATCAGAATTGGGTGGGGTTTGAGATGGAATTTTGGAAGAGGATTAATGAAGCAGAGAAATTCGCTCTTATATCGGAACTCAGTGCTGAACTTGACCGCATGGACGGTGCTGAACTGAACGCAACATGGCGGCGAATCCGAGACTGGGAACGAATCAGCTCCCAACTTTCGATCATGGCAGGCTTTCTCGAGCAGGACGAAGGTTTCCTCGACATGGCCTACACCGACCCAGCAGTTCGACCTGCATTCAAGTGGCTCACAGATAGAAGGCAGCGGGACTTTGACACGAAGCACAGTCCATCGTCGTTCACTTCGGGCGAGATGGCCGCGTTTTACCCGCATCTCATACTGCATTTGCTCGACACACCTGAGCGAGAGCGACTGATGTGTTTTTCACGCCTGTTCGCGCAGATCGCTGCCACCAAAACAGCGAAGGCAGAGCAAGCCGGCGCTGGACATCCCGCTACCCGTTCCGAGTCGGATTCGGAGGGTGACGACAAACCTCAACCAGAATCGGAGGGGCGACCCCGGTAGCGTGCGCCAGCCCTCGAACGTTCGATAAAGGAAATGAAAATACGTGAGCCCTAAGTAGCTGCAACCCTCCTTTTCTTTTTTGCATTTGGCTTCACGAATGCCGATGATGATGATGATTCTCGCTCGTTAGCCGATCGCGCTACGGCCAAAGTCGTTGAGGATCGATCAACCAAGATTCTTTCATACCTCACTGGTGAATCAGATAGCCTACCTGAAGAACTTATCGCGACGACAGACGATATTCCGGAGATTGAAAATCGAGATGCAATAATCCAAAATCTAAGAGATGAGATAGCGAGGCTAAGAGGTTCCCTTGCCTCAGGTGGATCTTCCTTCGAAAAAGTTGAAGTGTTCGAACCACATACGACAAGAGGGCTCACCATAGCAACGGCGACAGTTTGGGGACGAGAGTCCCAAGATGGAGAGCTGGAGTCACGAGATCTCGAATGGGTAAAGACGTCTAGCGGCGAATGGAAGCTTATCGTCCCATAAGCATCGAACAAGGTAGAGTAGGCAAGCCTTACCCACCTTGAGTCGAAAGCGTCATGGGCATTCAACCTCCACCCCCGTTTTCGAGTGGAGCACTCAGAGGAGGGTGTCTAGCTTCAAACGTTCGCTGAATAAAAATGAATCGCAGCACGATTGCCATACTCGTATCTGTCTGCTTTAGGTGCTCTGACGTTTCAGCTGACGAGACTAAGGTGCTTCGAAATCCCGAGTCATGCTTCGTCAGAAAGAGGGGCAGTGGCAAGATTGACGCCTAATAAGCCGGTGACCGGCAAGTCCGATCACGCACCGGGTTGATTGACTTCATTGGCTCAAATCATTAATCTCCCTGCGAAGTCTAGCCTTCAGATCGGGCTGAGATTCCTCAAGCGTTGTGCCGGGAAAACTATGATCGACTATCATTCAGCGGTAATCAAAAAGCGGATGTCAGAATACTTGATGAGTTCTGATTTTGATCCCTATTTCGAACGACTTCATCTGAATAACGCCGGGCTGTGGGCAATGGGGCTCATCGCTCCTTTGACTATCGTTGGGTTTCCTCTCGCAAAAGCTGCTTGGAAGAAGATCCTCGCGGGCGACGGTCGAACCAAGCGCCTCCGAAAACGTTATGCTCGATTGGCAGAACGTGGTGAGGTGATCTTCACCTACGTAGTGGTCGCTAACTCGACATTGAAATATCAGGAAGATTCGAACGCTCCTGTCCTCGTCGTCGGAAATTTTGATGACGGTAAGAGCGATTTGGAAATCATGAAGCTGCGGGACAAGTTTGCAGACGCCGCTTTGGGGCTCAGTTCTGAACCGGGCGAAAGCGATCTTGTGAAACTGCTTGGTGATCTGGACTACACATTTAAGAAGAGGCGAATAATCCCTCGAAAGCATACGGGTGGCATCGATGTGACAGCATTCGATTTGCAGGTTACGGGCGAGTATCTTCCCACACGAAAATTGTGAATTGAAGCCATTCCCTGTATCGCCGAACTGGGGAAAAAGGGCTGATCTCCATGATTCCGTTCTCCTTAATCGAAGATGTTTTCGCTGAAATTGAATCAAGCGTTGCCAACAACTAATGGACACAACAAGACGCGCATACCCATCCGTTACTTCTTTTACTCAGAAACCCATTTAACAAATCCAACCATAAGCTTTCCGGCGATTGGGATCTCCCGGTAGCGGACTGCATCGCTTTGACGTTGTGCCACACTATCGCGACATGATTGACCCGAAACTTGGAAATGCTGTTACCATCCCTGGAATGCTGAAAAGAGCGAAAGTGAATTTTCGGGAGATTCGAAAGCTTTTCGCTGACACGGACGAAAGGGTTCGTGGGTTGGAGCTGGAAAACCAGGAACTCAAACAGCGAATTGCGTTCATTGAACAGCAACTGCAGACTTCACTTTCGAAATCGGAGGGCGGTCGTTAGGCACGACAAAACGGTGGAGTTAGGGTGTTTTCCTTCGGCTATTGGAAACGAAAATAGCGGGGAACGAGGCGTTAACTCCAGTAACTGAATCGCAGTCTTACTGGCGTGCTCCCCCGGCGGTCCGGATAGAGCAGGAGGAAGGACCATTGAGACCTGGACGTTTTCTGTTTTCCTGCCCCGTGGAGAATTTCGAAACGTGATATGATTCGCCCTATCCAGGAAGCGGTGCCTTTAATGGATTTGGAATGGGCATGATGAGACTAGCTTTACTCTTGAGCGCAAAACTCTCAAGCTCACAGAACTTGATTATGAGAAAAAAGTATTTCAAAAAGGCAATGTCGGCTGGAGCATTTTTGCTACTGGGAGCGAGTATGGTTTTCAACAGTTCGTGTCAGACTAATCAAGGGCATGGCTCAAAGGGGTATTGGGACAGTCAGACGGCTGTTGATCCCGCTTGGCAGCGTGTCTTGGGGGGGGGACGCAGATAGATGTTTTGCGGGGTTTTTCGCAAAGCGTGGCAGATCGAATGCGCTACGTTCATCTGCTTGTGGGCGCTACTGAGATGCCGCTCACTCTCTGAATTTCGCGAGTGTTTTCGCTCGGGGCGATGTTAGCGGGATAGAAAGATTTCACTCGAGAGCGATACGGAGACGAGAGTTCGCATTCCGTAGTTGTCCTTTTTGATGGCGGCGAGGATGTCTTCGATAACGTATTCGTCGACGGGTTCCATGTTGCGTCCTGTCGCGTAACTGAGCACTTTTCGGATGAGGTTTTTGGCAAGGAGATCTTTGCGGCTCTTCAACAGCACTTGTTTCAGATCATGAAAATCTTTATAGGTCTCGCCTGAGGGGAACTCGCCGGTTGAATCCACTTTCGGCGAGGGCTCTTTGCTTTTCGGCTTGGGATAACTGCTCCGCCAGCGACCGACGGGGTCGAAGGTTTCGAGTCCGAAACCGAGTGGGTCAATCTTGCGATGGCACTCGGCGCATGATTTGTCGGCGGCATGTTTCGCGAGTTTTTCTCTGACCGTGGTCGCGCCGCGAACGTCTCCGTCAATCGCGGGGACCTCGTCCGGTGGTGGCGGGGGGCTGATACCGAGAATGTTTTCAGACACCCAGACGCCACGAGTCACAGGAGATGTTTCGACTCCGTTTGCGCTTACGGTGAGCACGCCGGCCATACCGAGGAGTCCGCCACGCTGGCGATTGCCCTTGATGCTGACTCGTTCGAATCCATCCTCAAGGCGCAGCTTTTTCTCCTCGGGTAATTTGTAGAGCGCGGCCAGTCGTTTGTCGACGAAGGCGTAATCGGAATCGATAAAATCACTGATTGGTCCGTTGCTCTGGAGGAGATGACGAAAGAAAAGCTGAGCTTCCTTTTTCATCGAGTAGGGATGGTTCTCAGAGTAGTAGAGCCGGTTGGACTCGCGAGGAGGGGGCTGATTGCCGAGGTCTCGGAGATTGAGCCAGCCGTCGAGAAAGTCGACGGCGAACCGGTTGATGCGCTTGTCGCTGAGAAGTCTTTCGATTTGCGCGTTCAGCTCTTCGGGGTGGTTGAGTGCTCCGGATTTTGCGGAGGCGTAAAGTTCCGCATCGGGGGGCGATGACCATAGGGAATAGGAGAGGCGGGAGGCGAGATCGAAGGGCCCGAGTTTTGTATTCTTCTCGTCAGTGACTTCCGCGAGGTAGAGGAAGGACGGGGAACAAAGAATCATCTTCAGCGTATCGAGAGCTGCCTGCCGCGGAGACGCTTTGTCTTTTTTGCGTGCTTCAAAAGTCTTTTTGATAAGGGCTTTGTCCCCTTCATTCAGCGGGCGGCGAAACGCTCTTTCTCCAAAAGCGCAGAGTTGCTTGAGGGCTTGATCGGCCTGGAAGCCTTTGGCACCAAAAACTGCCACTTCCTCTTTCGTTCCTGTAGGTTCGGGAAGCGGGCCTTTGATCTTGATTTCGCCAATGCGGATGTGGGGCAGTTTCCCCTGCTTCAAAAGGTGGGAACGACTCACTCCGGAGGACGATGTCTTGCCTTTGAACTCGTCTTTGTATTTCTTGTTCACGTTGAGGACGGAGGCACGGCTCTCGTAGGGGCCGTTGGGGAAAATGAACCGCGGGGTTTGTCCGGCCTCGAGCCATACTTTGAAAGTGATCCATTTAGCCTCTTTGTCAGGGACGATCGCTTTCCCCAGGATGGGTTCAATCGCTTGCGGATAGTGGATATGTCCTTTCGTGACATCTCCGGGGATCACGGCAAGTTGGAAGGGTTCGGAGAAATCGATTTTGAAAATAGACGCGTCGTAGTGGGTATCGCGGTGCATCGCCTGTGCATTGGCCTTGATCTCGTAAATGCCCGAGACAGGAACTCCTTCGAGGAAGTCTTCGATGTGACCGTAACCGCCTTGCCTCGTGTCTGTGTTAGGCTGTTCGTAGAGGCAGAGATACTCAAAATTGAAGGCTGATTTATGTGAGCCGGTAAGTTCTTCATACTGGATGAAGTGGTCGGTAAAGTGCCACGACTTCGATTTCATTTCCGGTTTGCCAAGGCGTGTTTCGACGAGGCGTTGTGCCGCTTGAAAATACTGATCGAGGAGAAATCCGGAGGTAACGAGAGATTTGCCAATCGTATCGAGATGATGACTGGTTTTCTCTTTGGGGAAATCAGCGGTCAGCCCGAGGGTATCGACGCGCCGATTGAAAAGGGTCGCGAGGGTTTGCTCGTATTCCCGGTTCGAGAGGCGGCGCATCACGGTGCGGGCTCCTGTGCTCTCAATTTTTCCTCTCGCAGACGCGACACCTTCACGAAGGGCTCGCACGACAGCTAGCCGTTCTTCCTCTGACGGTTGATCTGCCTTTTTCGGTGGCATCTCTTTGAGAGTGAGCTGATCGATGATCTCCTTGGCCGAAACCAGGTCCATTTCGGCTTTGAGAGGGAGTTCGAAAGTTTCAAACTCGCGATCTGCTTTTTTGATATCAGTGTCGTGGCATTCAAGGCAATATTTGCCGAGAAATTGCGAAATGACCTCGTTCGGTTCAGCGCGTGAATTTCCCGCGAGGGCGTAAGTGATAGTCGCGACAAGGAGCAGGGAGAGGGAGAAGCTCTGTTGGTAGAATACTGCCATAAGGGCGTTAGGAAAAGGTTCCCGTGCTGGTTCCGAAGGCATCGGTTTCGACTCCCATTTTGTGGGCAATATCGAGGAAAAGATTGCACAAGGGCACTTTCTTAGAGCCGGTGGCTTCGACTTTCCTGAATTCTCCATGGGTGTATCCACCTCCCGCAAGAATGATGGGGAGATCGGAGTTTTTGTGCGAAGCACCGTTGCCCATTCCGCTGCCGAAAACCACGGAAGTGGAATCGAGAAGTGATTGTTCGCCGTCCTGAGTTTTGGAGAGTCTTGTCAGGAATTTGCCGAATTGTGCGATCTGATAGGTCTCCAGTTTGATGAGATGGGCAATCGCTTCGGGATCTTTCCCATGATGAGAAAGGCCGTGGTAGGATTTTTCTATCCCCAGATTTTGCGGTAGGAAGCAACCACCAATCTCCAGTGTCGCGATCCGTGTGGAATCAGTTTGGAGAGCGAGGGCAATCAGTTCGTAAAGGAGAGGTAAATCCTCGACCGTGTTGGTATTGGATGGCTTATCAAAAGGGGCGCCCGGCTTGGGATGGCTCGTCCAGCGCTCGCGCAGTTGGAGGCGCTTCTCCACGTCACGGATGGAGGTGAAGTATTCGTCGAGCTTGTCTTTGTCCTCACTGTTGACTCGTTTCGAGAGGCGGTTGGCGTCTTCGCGAATCGTGTCGAGAATGGAGGCCTGGATTTTATTTTCCTCGACCCGTCGAATCTGCCTTGCTTCGGAGTCGCCCACGAAGAGCTTCGAAAATAGTTCGGCCGGTCCGGTGACGGGTGGGACTCGCACGCCGGATTTGGTCCAGGCGATTTGGCAACCGCCGTGGATTCCTCCTTCGGAACCGACCGTGAGGGAGGGGAAGCGTGTCTCAACTCCCACTTCATCGGCCATGTATTGGTCAATACTCACGTTTCCATCGGGACGATTCTGCGCTTCTGAATTGAGGACTCCGGAAAGGAATGAATGCACCGCGAAGTGCCCGCCTTTGACGCCATGGTCGAGGCCACGGTAAACGGTCATATGATCACGGTTCGCTTCCAGTGTCTTCAGCAAGGTCGTTGACTCGTAGTTTTTTCCGGTCGTTTCAGGGAAAAAGGAGTCCTGCTGGAATCCGAGTAGGTTACCCACCGCGACGAAGCGTTTTGCTCCTACTCCGGCTCCTTTAGTTGCCTGGATCGCGGCACTTCCTTCTGCTGTTATAGCAAGGAGTGACGGTAATCCCGGCAAGGCTAGGGAGGCTCCAAGCGATTTGAGGACAAAGCGACGTCGATTCATGGGTGTGGCCATCATTTAACATCCGCGAAGAGCGGCAATCTGCAAGGGGACTAGCGAGACGGCTTGACGTGATATCAGGCAGTACGAACGGTGCATATCGCCGTCTTTACTGCATGACAAAGTGGGTGGGATTTCTCTCGCCATGAATGTTGGGACTCCCCATGATTATGGCATCAAATGAAGATGTTCAGAATTTTCTCACCGCTGTTTCTTGCTCCTTTACTCGCATGTCTTGTCGGCATTTTGAGCGCTGAGGAGGCTCCGGGGGGCTACGGTCAGTTGGAAAATGCGCCACAGCCTGTGCCGGGTGGTATTGATGAGGAGGGGCGGGACTATTCGTATCTCGGTCAGCTTGAGACGGAGGGGAAACTGATCCTCACCGCGAGTAATGGTTTTTTTACGAAAGGGACTTGTCAGGCGAAGGGAGAGTCGAAACTGCCTAAAGTGGGCGATGAGGACCTCATCGTTCCTAACTACGAGCATCTCGATTGGAAGTCGAATGAGGGAACCTTACGCTGGCATCTGTTGGTGAAGAGAGCGGGAATGGTTCGGTTCAATGTTCATCTAGCGAGCGGAGGAGGCGCAGGTGATGTTGAGGTGAAGTTTGCCGGCGCAAGTAAGGTCGTGAAGCCGTCTTCTTCCAATGCAAAGAAAGCTCAAGCCTGGGATCTTGCGTTTGAGGTCGAAGAGCCGGGCGAGTATATGATTTCGCTTGGCGGAACCGGTTCAAGCAGTGGCGGTTCGATTGGTCAGTTATATCACATTGATGCGTTTGGTCCTGCGATTGAAGAGGCTCAACTTTTGCGGGTTCGTTGGCGTCCTGCTGCCGCACATGGCGGGTATGACACCTCCAAAGTGCCGAACTCGAAGTTGCTCGTGTTTACGACTCGCAGCATTGCTCCTATTTCCAGTTATTCTCCGATCACGACGCCGTTTGGCTACTACGGAACCTCGTTTGATGGCGACATGCGCAGCAATGGGTCCTTCAACTTTTCGATGTGGGGGAAAGACGGAGCCGCGTCTGATTTGAAGATGATGCCGCACTTGTTGGGAGTCGGATCTCCGGAGGGAGAGTTCAGCGGGTTTGGTCACGAAGGTTCCGGAGTGAAGCCACGAGGATGGGACCCGATGCCGGATCGCCCGGAGCTGGTAGTGCAGGCTCTCCGCTTAGTTCCGGGAAAGGACTATGACGCCTACTACGGTTACTATTTTGATCATCCCACCAATGCCTGGAAATTCTACGGCGGAGGGAAGAAGTGGCATGGAGGGAAATCGAACGAGCATCTCAAGCTCGGTTCTTTTTGCGAGGTTCCCGGGCCGCCTCAGGTCGAGCGAACGGGAGATGTCTATCGCGAAGTCCGTCGGCGTGGTTGGTCATACGATGACGGAAAGTGGGTTCCACTGGAAACCTATTCGCCCGGAGGCTCAGGCAGCTCTGGTGATGAGCCGGTGAATAAAAGTTGGTATACGACGAAGGACGGCGAATACGCGATGGGATGCGGAGGGATTCGACTTTACTCCCATAAGGATGCGCTCGTAAAGCCGGGAGGGATTGATGAGCCTCCGTATTTTTTGACGAGTGCCAGTCTCGAAAATGTTTTCCAAATGCCAATTGAATACCGGGCGATTCAAGCGAGTGAAGTGGGCTCGGATCGCGCCCGCATTGAAATGGATGTGGCATCCCTTTCGAACCTCCAGTCCGGCATCGTTTTCTACGGGGTCAAAGATGCCCTGACATTTGCGCCAAGGGAGCTTCACGGAACCGAGAAGAATTCATCGCTCAGTAATGAGGTGAACAGTCAGTCGTGGGAAGAGAAGGTGGAATTGCCATCTGCAGAGTTGGGGCTCAACGCGATTGAGCTTACGGGACTTGAACCGGATACGACCTACTTCTACCGGGTTCTGATGAAGGATGAAGTGAGCCAGGTTTGGAACGAGGACACTCTGAGTTTCCGAACCACTTCCTCCGGATCAGCTCCTGTGAAAATGGAGCCTCTCATCGCGAGTGAAAAATCTCAAGCGAAGCCGAAGGGGACTTCATCAGCGAAGCGGCTTGAGGAAGAACTTGTTCGGGTGTGGACCTACTCAGCTGGAGGAACTTCGGCTCCTTCCAAATTGGAAGGCCGCCTCGTTGCGATTGCGGCAAACAAGGTGCAGATCGAGCGGAAGTCCGATGGTAAAAAGGGAACTCTGGATGTTTCCAAGCTCTCCGATGAAGACCGCGCTTACATTGATTCGAAGAGATAAGATATATCTCTTCGAGGTGGGAGTGTGAGGTGTGTCGCGCCGACCGGCGCGGAAGTGAATCAGCCTCAACAGCCGCCTGCGGCAGGTTCGGCTGAAGGGTTGCATTCCGTGGCCTGTTTTACCTTTTCATCCAGCTCTTCGAGACCACATTTGTCAGGAGCGAGGCACGCGGTGTGCTTCGCTTCCAGCGAAACAACGATCACTTTGCCATCCCGGCTCGGAAGGGCACTGCCGAAAGCATAAGTAGAAACGGTTCCTGCATCGTATTCAATTTCAACGGGAACAGAGGCATCAGGAACCACTTTGTCAGAAAGCTGGAGGATGCCCGCTAGTTTTCCGGCCTTGAGTCGGTGGTCGACATCATGAGCGACGAGGCTTTGTAAAACGCAGCTCGAAGTGGTTCGGCGAGTGCCGCCACAATCAATGAAATCTTTGGTCACATAGCCGACTTCAGTGATGTGAAAATGTGCGGGGATGGTTTCTCCGGTAGGAAGAAGAAGCTGAAGTCCGCTCTCAGGATTTTCGGAGAGAACGTTTTTGAATTGAGTGAGTGAAATCATTTCGTTGATCAGTAGAGAAGTATTACAAGGGATTCGCAAACAGAAGTTTTGGCACACAGGTGAGAGCAGAAAGTAGTCATTGAGACGCGAGTTTGCTGGATTTACTTACAAAATCAGGGTTCACTTTCGGAGTCTTCTTATGTTTTCCGAAAACCTCCAACTCATTCTCACCTTTCTGGTTCTGCTCGCGGTCTTTGCCTGCTTTATTAAAGAGTGGGTTTCCTCAGAACTCGCCGCTCTCGGAGGAATGAGTGTGTTGATCATACTTGGAGTCCTGCGTGAAAGTGATCTGAAAGTCGTTTTCGGGAATCCTGCTCCGATCACAATTGGGGCCATGTTCATTGTCAGTGAGGCGCTTGTCCGGACGGGGGCGATTGATGCGATTGCGATCAAATTCAGCGAATGGGCCGGAAAGTCGATGAGTCGGGCGCTCGTGATTATCGCTTTGATCGTAGTTCCTCTCTCGGCCCTGATGAACAACACGCCTGTGGTCGTCGTCTTTCTGCCAGTGATCATGGCCTTTTCAAGGAGTTCCGGCCTCAAAGCGAGCAAGCTGCTGATTCCGCTTTCTTTTCTTAGTATTCTCGGGGGAACGATGACCCTCGTCGGGACGTCGACCAATCTGCTGGTGGCAAGTGTCGCTAAAGATGGTGGTCAGCCACCATTCGGTATTTTTGAGATCAGTAAGTTAGGAGCAATTTATGCCGCGATCGGTTTTACTTACCTGTATTTCTTTGGCAGCCGACTGCTCCCTTCGCGCGACACCGTGAGCAGTCTCCTCGATGCCGAAGACACGAGACGATTTCTGAGCGGGGTGAAAATATCGGAAGACTCTCCATTGATCGGAGAGCGGCTCATTGAGCATCCACTTTTCTCGACGAGCCGTCGCACCATTGTCTACGAAGTGATCCGTCAGGGTATCCCCGTGACGGAAATTCCTCTCGATGCGATGGTGATGCGGGAGGGCGACATTCTGCATCTGCGGGCTACCTCGAAGCAACTCGCGGTGATCAAAGAAACCGAGGGCCTCAAAATGATGCATGACCGGTCTTCTTCCTCTGATGAAAAGAAGGAAAAGGGCCCTGAGATTAAGACGGTTGAGGCAATTATCGGGAACAAGAGTTCTCTCATCGGGCGAACGATTCGCAGTTCAAATCTGCGTCGACATTTTGGCGTGGTCGTCGCAGCAGTCCACCGGAAAGGGGAGAATGTTGAAGAGGGGTTTCAGGACACACTCTTGCAATTTGGTGACACTCTGCTGATCGAGGGGCCGGTCGATAACCTGGTGCGACTGCAGCAACGCGACGATTTTTTAAGTCTCAATGAGTTGAATGTGAAAGCGCCTCGAAACTCAAAAGTGCTCATCGCGGTGGGCATTCTGCTCGGGGTGATTGCGTGCTCGGCTTTTGAGGTGATGTCGATTACGAGCGCCGCTCTCGTCGGTGCTGTGGCAGTGCTCTTGACCCGCTGCGTTGATGTGAAAGATGCTTATAAAAGCATCCAATGGAGTATCCTTTTTCTGATCTATGGAATGCTCGCGATCGGTCGGGCCATGGAAAATACAGGTGGTGCTGAGATGCTCGCAAATCAGGTCGTGGGAGTGATGGCTGTTTTCGGCCCCGTTGCGATATTGGCGGCAATTTATATGCTCTCGTCACTTCTCACCGAGATGGTGACGAATAATGCCGTTGCCATTTTGCTGACGCCGATTGTGATTTCCATTGCCGGTTCGCTGGGCGTTGATCCTCGTCCCTTTATTGTCGCGGTCATGTTCGGGGCCAGTGCGAGCTTCACGACTCCCATCGGCTATCAGACAAACACCTACGTATACGGCGCGGGAGGCTACAAGTTCAGCGACTTTGTGAAAGTCGGCGTTCCCCTGAATATTATTTTGTGGATCGCCGCGACGATCTTGATTCCCCTGTTTTGGCCCTTTGAACCGTAGTCGTTTTAGGTGGCAATTCTGAGCGCTTGGTGACACTGTCTTTTAGAATAACGTTATGTCAGAAGAACCCATCAAACTTACCTCTCTTTCGTCCTGCGCGGGTTGAGCTTCCAAGCTCAGCCAAAAGGCACTCGCGCAAGTTTTGCGTGGGCTCAATCAGTTCGAAGACCCTAAATTACTCGTAGGAGCCAGCACCTCTGACGATGCTGCCGTGTATCAATTGTCCGAGGATCTAGCGATGGTACAGACGGTCGACTTTTTCACTCCTATCGTGGATGATCCGTATCTCTTCGGTCAGATCGCAGCGACCAATTCGCTTTCTGACATCTACGCGATGGGCGGTCGTCCGGTTACGGCGATGAATGTGGTAGGAATGCCGGCAGATATTCTTTCCCTGGAGGTCATTCATGAGATTCTTGCGGGTGGAGCTGATAAAGTGAAAGAGGCGAAGTGCGCGCTCGCGGGTGGGCACTCGATCAAAAATCCAGAGCCAATTTATGGGCTCTCGGTCACCGGTCTCGTGAATCCATCACGAATGATTACCAATGCCGGCGCTGAGGAGGGAGACATTCTCCTTCTCACGAAACCGCTCGGAACGGGTATTCTTACCACTGGGATTAAGCGTGGGCTCGTCAGCGGGGGGATTGTCGATACCGCGGTGGCACTGATGTCCCGCCTCAATACACCGGGCCAGCGAATGGCTGAGCAGGGGCTTGTCAAATGCGCGACCGATGTGACGGGCTTTGGGCTTCTCGGCCATTTGATTTCATTGTGCCGGTCCAGTGGCGTTACTGCGACGTTGAACGCTTCCGATATTCCCGTGATTGGTCCTGAGATCACTCGACTGATTGAAGAGGAGGGATGCGTGCCCGGAGGAACGAAAGAGAATCTCAACACAGCCAATGAGGATGTCGAATGGGGGAGCGGCGTTTCCGATGCGTCGAGGTACTTGCTCGCCGATGCTCAAACCAGTGGCGGATTGCTGTGCTGTGTTCCTGAAAAGCACCTCGAAGCCGTGCTCGCGATTTGTGACGAGGATGAAACGCTTTGTCAGACCGTAGTAGGGCAAATTACAGCAGCGGGTGACGGTGCTCTGGTGAAAGTCGTGTAATGCGATTTTCACAGCAAAGCGACAAAACTCCGATAGTGGCAATCTCGCTCCGAGAGATTCGGCAGAGACTCCCGCAGTCGTCGATTCCTGCAAACTTGGATTTGTAGAAATTCATTGCTTCGCGCATACTTCGTCATGGCGAATGTGCTCGGATTGGAAGGCGGCGGAACACGCAATTCGGTAATGTTGGTGGGAGCCAGCGACGAGGTCATCGAGCCTTTTTTTGCGGGACCTGCGAATCTTCGACTCATGGAGTCGGGTAAACTTGCCCATCACCTCATGGCGATCAGTCGCCGTTTACCCTGTCTTCCTGATGCCATCGGAATGGGGCTGGCAGGGGCGCGAGTCGAGGCTGATTTTGAGCGTATTATTACGGCGGGTGCTCGCGTTTGGCTCGGAATTCCCTGTTCCCCATCCAACGATCTCGTAACGGCGTTGGAAGCGATTGAATGGGATGAATCCTGCGAGTTTTAAGTGCTTGTTCTCAGCGGGACGGGTTCGTGTCAGATGGGGCGTGATCGATCCGGCCGGGAAGTGAGAATGGGCGGACGAGGGCATGCTTTGGGTGATCGGGCAGGTGGCTATCAGATTGCGATGATGGCGCTGCGGGAGCTCACTGCTGAATATGATAGCTCGAATCAATGGCCACAGCTCGGCGCTGAGGTTCTGTCGCGTCTTCAGTTCAACGAACCTGAAGATCTGATCGACTGGTCGCTGGGAGCATCGAAGACAGAGATTGCCTCACTGGCGGGTGCTGTATTTGAGGCGGCAGCGCGGCGGAGCGACGATCGAATCGTCAATCTGGTATACCACGAAGCGGCTACGACGCTGGCAATGGATGCGTTTACCTGTGCGAATCGACTTTCCACGGATCCGTCAGTGAAGGTGCAGTTTGTTTTCAACGGCAGCGTGCTTTTGAAAAATGAGAGATTTCTTGAGCGAGTTATTGAGCAAATTGACGCACCGAGGCCGGGTTCAGTATTTTCTCCCTTAGATCGTCCGAGCGCTATGGGGGCGGTGGCGATGGCGAGGAAGCTATTGAAAGAGGAAACGCCTGCAGGATTTCCGGAAGACGCATTGGAACTCCCGGATGGTCTTGACATGCTTCCATCGATCTGGAAGCCTGAGAGCTCTTCTCCTACCGAAGGACGTCATTCTGATTCGCTGGAGTTTTCAGAAATGCCTGTGAGTGAGGCATTGAGCTGATGCTGCAGGATGCGGAAACCATTCCTGAGTCGATTCGAGCGGCAAAGGATTCGATTGAGTGGACTGTAAAAAACTCGTTGATGCTTTCTCACGCGGGGGCGTCTCATCTATACGGGGGCAGGGACCAGCGGCCGTCTTGGCGTGCTTGATGCGAGTGAATGTCCGCCCACCTTCAGAGCGGATCCAGAGCAGGTTCAGGGAATCATTGCAGGCGGTCGGAAGGCGCTGTGGTCGGCGGTTGAAGGAGCCGAGGATGATGCTGCTGCGGGGCGAGCCGCGGCGATCCATCGAAATGTCGGAAGTGAGGATGTCGTGATTGGGATCAGTGCGAGTGGGCAGGCCCCGTTCATCTGGGGGTGTTTGCACGAGGCGAAACAACGCGGTGCAACGACTGTGCTGCTGACCTGCCACCCCGGATATCTCGATCACCCTTTGCCTGGCAAAGTCATTGCCGCCGATACCGGTCCGGAGATTCTTACGGGTTCGACGAGGTTGAAAGCAGGGACGGCGACGAAAATGATCCTCAATCTAATTACCACTCTAGCAATGACTCATTCGGGGAAGGTCATGAGCAATCTCATGATCGATCTCAACCCTTCGAACACCAAGCTGCGAGCGCGGGCGGTGGGGATTGTTTCGGCTCTCACCGGCTGTGACGAAAAGGCCGCTAAAGCTGAGTTGGAAGAGATCGGCTGGATTGTCAGGGAGGCGTGCGAAGCGATCAGTGCAAAAACCGAAGATGGCCTCGACTTTCATGTCTCGATAGAGGGCCGTAACTAATTTGCTTCGTTATTGATCGAAGGGGTAGCGGAGTTTTCCTGCATTCTTCAGTTCTTCTAATACCTCTCCCCATCCCCCTCTAGTATTATCCTTTCCGGTGGTGACGACAAAGTGAGCGCCAATCATGCCGGAAGGGGATTCAAAAGTCTGCGACGTAGGGTTCCACGTGAAAGTGATTGCAGGATCGATCGTGTCTCCGGCTTCAGGGCCAATTTGAATTTTCTGCGTTCCGTCTTCGTTTGTATCGATACATTGAAAGAACCATGTTTCAGTGAACGCCGGATCTGATGACTGGTTTTCGACATTAATCAATACTGAAAAAAAGTAGCTCCGTTTCCTTGTTGATTCTTCTGATCGTTAGCAGGGTGCCTCTGATTCTTGGTTTGGAAAACCCAATGTGATGAGCGGTGATGCGCTCCACCCAGCCATCCTGATTGATATCGTAAATCGTTTCACCTTTCTTGGTAAGATTGTTTCCCCGAAAGGGGCGGGGATCGGCTTCGTCGAGCAGCGTTCCATCGCAGTCGTGAAGTGACAAGATGTATTCAGTTTCGATAGGATTCGAAGTCGGATGCTCCAGCGGAGGCCGCGATATTGCATGATCGCTCTTTGCGAACCAATCTTTCCAATTCGAAATGTGTTTCGCGTTATCCCATGATTCCCATGGTGGCGCGAGATAGGTGCTAGAAAAATGCTCATCCCGCAGGGTTAAATAGAGAGGTGAATCATGATCACCTTTTTGTGCGATTTCTATAAGACGAATCGCTTTCGTTGTCCGCTCGAATGTCTTGAATCTTAGAAGGGGCTTATAAAAATCATGCTTGTTGACGCTTTCCTCCTGAGACCACATCGCATGGTAGGTTGAAAGCCGGGTCGTTGGATCGATCAGCGATTCCACAATCACTTCAGGCTTCAAAGTGAGAATCAAACTCAAGTAGGCAAGAATGAAAAGAAACAGAAGGGATAGTTTCCAGATCTTGCCACGCTTCATTCGCAAACCATACAAACGGGGGGGGATCACAGGCGAGGAAAATGGTCACCTTTTTCTAGCAGATCAAATGACCTGTGCGAGTGATTTCGGAATCATATCGCTTTTCGTTGAGTCTTGCTTTTTCTATCGAGTCCGTTGATGTTTCTGTTCCCGTCATGAGCAGTGTTTCCTCCAACCCTTTCGCTAAGATACCCGCCGTTGACACAGTGTTGCTTGCACTGGAGAAGAACAGCGACCTTGCCCCGCTGCCTCAACCTTTGGTTACCCGACTGGTTCGCGAGGACGTTGAAGCGCTGCGGGAATCGGTGAAGGCCGGGAATCACGATGTTCCGGAGTTCGAGGCATTCGTGTCAGGCCTCGTTGAAAAAGCCGACGCTCTTTTTCGCTCGCGGATTCATCCTGTGATTAACGGAACGGGTGTCTGCATCCATACCAATCTGGGGCGCTCTCCTCTTCGGGCCGAGGTGGTGTCAGCGATCAGTGGGGTGGGGCAGTATTACAATAATATCGAGATTGACCTTAATACCGGCGAAAGGGGAAAGCGGGGCGGGTTTCTCGAGCATTGCCTGGCTTCTCTTTGCAAAGCAGAGGCGGCAACGGTGACGAATAACTGCGCGGCGGCTCTCATTCTCATGCTCAAGCATCTCGCGAATGGCGAAAGGAATGAAGTGATCATCTCACGGGGCGAACTCGTCGAGATCGGCGGAGGATTTCGAGTTCCGGAGATCATGGAGGCGAGCGGAGCGAAGCTCGTCGAAGTGGGGGCGACCAACAAAACTTCTCTAGCCGACTACGAAAAAGCGATCACTCCCAAGACGGGGATGCTTCTCAAAGTCCATCGCTCGAACTTCTGGATGGGCGGTTTTGTCGACGAACCCACGACGGAGGCGCTCGTCGCTTTGGGCAAAGAACACGATCTTCCTGTCGTCGAAGACCTCGGAAGTGGTGCGATGATTCAGACCGACAACCTTGCTCCTATTCCTCATGAGCCGACTGCAGCCGAAGTTCTGAAACGTGGTGTTGATCTCGTATGTGTGAGCGGAGACAAGCTCTTCGGCGGACCTCAGGCCGGAATCATTGCGGGGCGACCTGATCTCGTTGCCGGCATTAAAAAAGAACCTTTTTTCCGCGCTCTTCGGTGCGATAAAATGATCCTCACGGGAATGCAGGAAACGGTGCTTGCCTATCTGAGTGCAGATGCGGGCGGAAAGCCTGACATTCCTCTCATTCGCATGATATCTGCAGATGTGGAGAGCGAGCTCCGTCCCCGCGGAGAGGCGATTCTTGCTTCCTTGAAAGAGTGCGTCGGTCTCGAAGCGACTCTGGTAGAAACGATTGCCCGATGTGGCGGGGGGACAATGCCACAGGCGGAGATTCCATCACTTGCATTGGATTTCAATCCCTCAACGATGAACGTTGCCAAAATGGCCGCTTCATTGCGCAGGCAGGCCTTGCCGATTCAGGGGTATGTGGCTGAAGACCGTTTTCGTATCGATCTTCGAACTGTATTCCCCGATCAGGACGCGGAAGTGACTAAGAATTTGCTGGCAATTTTTTGAAAGGCTCAGACGTTGCTGACGTCTTAAGCACGGCGTCCACTTAACCGGGTGCTAAGCCTTTTGATCCGGTCAAAATGATCATGCCGCTAACTCATTACCATTCATCCCAACCATGTTGAAAAGTCTCCTTTTCCGCGTCGGTCTGGCTGCGGTAACTGCAATGGCCCTCGTCGGCTGTGGTGGTGATCCGTCCGCTCCCGACATTTCCGTCAGCTCTTTAGATGACTTGCCTGGCGCGACTTTCTATCTCTCTGCGATTCCCGATGAGAAAATCACCGATCAAAAGACGAAGTTCGATAAGCTCGCTGAATACCTTTCAGGAGAGCTAGGTGTCACCACTGAGTTCGTGTTTTCCAAGGATTACTCCGATGCGGTGACCAAATTTGCGAATGGCGAGGTCCATCTCGTGTGGTTTGGGGGACTCTCTGGCGTTCAGGCCCGCATTGCGGTCGAAGGGGCTGAAGCAATTGCTCAAGGCAAGGCGGATCCCCAGTATAAATCCTATTTCATTGCCAACACGTCGACCGGCCTCAAAGAGTCCGTTGAGTTTCCTGCAGCAATCAAGGAGATGAAGTTCACTTTTGGTTCTGCAGGGTCGACTTCGGGTCGTCTCATGCCGACCTATTACATCATGCAGAATAACGGTGGCGCTGCGCCTGACGACTGGTTTGCCTCGCCTCCTGGATACCAGATAAGTGGTGGTCATGTCGCTACGGCAAATGCGGTCGCGGATGGCACTTATCAAATCGGAGCACTCAACTACAAGACTTATGATTCGCTTGTCGAAAGCGATCCAAAAATTGCTGAGAACACCGTGAAAATCTGGACGACGCCGTTTTATGCCGATTACAATTTTACGATTCATCCCGACGCGTCGACAGCATTTGGAGAAGGCTTCGCCAAAAAAGTCCAGGTAGCGCTGATCGCGGCACCGGCCGGCTCAGATGCGCTTAAAGCGATCAATCGGGAGTCAATTATCGCAGCGAAGAATGCAGACTTTGACGGAATCAAAGCGACGGCCATTGAAGTCGGTTTGATCGAAGAGTAATTACCCTTTCAACATCGCCTTGGGATTCCTTTCCGGAAACGAGGCGCTGTTTTTCTGAACGAATGTCCAATTCCTTTCAACTCACCGATGTTCAATGTCGTTTCGGGGATTTTGTGGCTTTGGAATTAGCAGAGCTGACGATCGAGGCTGGAGAGAACGTCGCTCTGATTGGCCCGAGCGGGAGCGGAAAAACCACCTTGCTTCGCCTTCTCAATACGACGCTCCGGCAGGATGCTGGATCATTCACTGTCTTCGGTAAAAATCCTGACGGACTTTCACCCAAAGAGTTGCGTGCCGTTCGCAGCATGATCGCGACGATTCCCCAGCATCTCGGCCTCGTCCCGAATTTGAGCGCGGTGCAGAATGTGATCCTGGGGCGGGGTGGGCATCGAGGGGTGTTTCGATCAATTCGGGATATCCTGTTTCCCGGGATGGAAGACAAAGTGGCGATACACGAATTATTGGATCGTGTTGGGATTGAAGAGACACTTTTCTCCCGTGTTTCGGCTCTTTCGGGCGGGCAAAAACAGCGTGTCGCGATAGCCAGGGCACTCTTTCAAGAGCCCGAAGCGCTTCTCGCTGATGAACCTGTTTCCAGTGTGGATCCCGCACGGGCACGCGATACGATCCGGCTTTTCAGAGAGTTGTCGGATGAGTTGGGATTTACCCTCTGTGTGAGTCTGCACGATGTCGCTCTCGCAAAGGAATATTTCCCGCGGCTGATCGGACTTCGTGCCGGTAAAATTGTCTTCGATGGCGCGCCGGAGGACCTCGAGGGAGATGTCTTGAAGGATCTTTATCAATTGAGCGACGAAGAGATGATGCGTGATGCCTGATCCCGCGACAGAACCTTCCTACTATGGCAAAAAGCGTTGGGTGTTTTTTGTTCTCGTTTTTGTCTTTCTGATTTGTGCCTGGGCTCTGGGACTTACACCTAGAGGGCTCATCCCTTCTGATGTTAACCAGTGGGATCGAACGGCACGCTTTTTTCAGGCCGCCTTGCACCCGGCGCTCGATTACGAAGACGTCAATGTTCCTGAGGATGCGGAGCCTATTTTGGTGAAAGGCCTGAAAGGGATTTTGCTTACCTTGAAATTTGCTTTCGGTGCGATGAGTCTCGCTGTGCCGACAGCATTATTGTTAGGGTTTTTCGGATCATCCGCGTGGTGGCCTGAGCCATGTGGAAAGCGCAGCAAAGCTCTCTTGCGCGTGGTTTATGCCGCGTGCCGGTTTCTGATGAGCTTCCTGCGTTCGATTCACGAGTTGATATGGGCGCTGTTGTTTCTCTCGGCAATGGGCGTCAGCCCGCTGGCGGGAATGGTGGCTCTCGCCTTGCCCTTTTCGGGGACATTGGGGAAAGTCTTTTCCGAACTGATCGATGAAGAAGCCCGCGATGCGGCGGAAGCGCTCAAGGCGATCGGGCACGGGCCGGTGCAAACTTTTCTCGTTGGGATTCTTCCCCGGGCGATGCCGAATTTGATCACTTACAGCTTTTATCGTTTTGAATGTGCACTGCGTTCGTCGGCGGTTTTGGGCTTTGTCGGAATTGAGACAATTGGTCTTTATATTCAGCTCTCGAATGAAGAGTTCTATTACCGGGAAGTTTGGACTTATCTCTATCTCCTCATTGCGATGATCGTGATCGTGGATCGGTGGGGAGCGATGATTCGAAGGCACCTCCAAACCAAGGAAGGAGGGTGTATTTAATGACCAATACAGCCAGAGCAACGCGTATTGAAGAGCTCGCGCGACAACGACCTCGAGATTGGTTTCTACGCATCAGCGCCCTCGTCGTGGGTATCGCGATTTGCTGGGCATGGGTAACGAGTCATCCCTTGCTTGGGAGGCTCAGTGCTTCCCGGCGATGGGAAAACCTTCAACGATTCTCTGAGGGGCTCATTCCCTCTCCGGTTCGAAAGTCCGGCGATTGGATTGATGCGATTCCCTGGGCCTGGGAATTGCTCACGGACGGGGGCTTCGTCGCACTCGTCACGACGGTTGGGATTGCAACCGCTGCGATTATTCTTTCCGGGGCGGTGGTGCTTCCGGTTCTCGCGATGGCGAGTCGCAGATTGTCTCGCGTCGATCCGTTTGGATTGCGCACTGGAAAGGTAGGCGGTTCTCTCGGGTTAGGCTGGAAGATACTGGGGCCTATCGTCCGGTTTGGTTTTGTGCTCTCCCGGTCCGTTCCCGAATACCTAATCGCATTCCTTCTCCTATCTCTGCTCGGGTTGCAGGTCTGGCCGCTGGTGCTGGCCCTCGCGATCCACAATTTTGGAATTCTCGGGCGATTGTGGGGGGAGGTGATTGAGAACACGGACGACGATTCGGCGACTCACTTGTATGGTTCTGGCTTGAGCCGGACTTCCGTCTACGCGACTTCCATTTTGCCGCGGTCGCTTAATCGCTTCTTAATTTACTTCTTTTATCGATGGGAAACGTGCATCAAAGACGCCACGGTGTTGGGCATGCTTGGCCTCCTCACACTGGGCAAGCTGATCATGCTCTCGAAAGGCTTTTTCTGGGATCGAATGCTATTTTATGTTCTCCTTGGATCTTGTTTTATTTTAGTCATGGACCTCTCTTCAACCTGGTTGCGAAAGCGACTTAGATGAGTGAATTATATGGCTAGCTCCCGCACTGTAATGGACAACACCCCACGTCATTTTATTCTTGGAACCGCCGGTCATATTGACCATGGGAAAAGTTCGCTGATTGAAGCGCTTACGGGAACTGACCCGGACCGACTTCCTGAAGAGAAGGCGCGCGGAATGACGATCGAGCTTGGTTTTGCCCAGCTTGCGATTCCTGCGTCTGATGGTTCGGGGAATAAGCTGGAGTTAGGCGTCGTCGATGTGCCGGGCCACGCGGATTTTGTGAAAAACATGGTCGCCGGTGTCGGGGCGATTGATCTGGCTCTCTTCATTGTAGCGGCGGATGACGGGTGGATGCCGCAGACGGAGGAACACTACCAAATCCTCACCTACCTCGGGGTTAAGAACGCGGTCATTGCGCTGACTAAATTGGATTTGGCTGAGGATTTGGAGTTGGTTCTCGAAGATCTGAAAGAGAATCTGGCGGGAGGGATTTGGGAGAATGCTCCCATCGTTCCGGTGTCGTCACATACGGGGCAGGGGATTGACGATTTACGCGATACGATTTCGAGTGTTCTTACCAAGGCTCCTGTCGTTCGGAACAGTGGCAAGCCTCGACTCCCCGTTGATCGCGCTTTCTCCATCAAGGGCGTCGGAACCGTCGTTACGGGAACGCTTACCGAGGGAAATGTGGACGCAGGAACCGACCTGGTCGTACGGCCGGGTGGCGAAGTGGCGCACGTAAGGAGCGCTCAGTCCCATAGTCAGACGGTTGAGAGCGTTCCTCCGGGGACGCGAACGGCTTTGAATCTCACTGGCATCAGCTTGCGCGAAGATCGCAGAGGCGCACGCAGCGGAGTCGGCCGCGGGGATGTTCTCACACTTCCGAATTCGGGAGAGGCGGTGACCGCGATTGATGTGCTCATTTCGAAATCGGATCGAGGGATCCGGGGCATGAAGCAGTCGACGAAGGCGATCCGGACGGGGAGGCAGGTGATGTTTCATCATGGAAGTTCGGGCGTCGCGGCACGGCTTCATATTCTCGGGCAGCGATCGCTCAGCCCCGGTGAAACGGTTCTTGCAGAGCTTCGTTTCAAAACACCTGTTTATGTTTTTGCCGGAGACAGTTTTGTGCTTCGTAATGCCTCGCTCGGAGTGACCTTGGCCGGGGGAATTGTTCTGGATGAGGACGCGAATCGACGCGCCTTTCGAAAGCCTTTTCAGAAAGAGTTCCTCGAGGCGAGGGCGCTTGCCCCGCACGATCTTGAGACACTCGTTCGTTCTCAGTTGAAGCGTGATATGGTCGCGCCCATTTCGAGCCTGTTGCTCAAGTCTCACTTCAGTAGTGAGGCTGTTGTCGAAGTGGTGGATCGGCTCGTCGCTGAAGGAGCACTGCAACGAAGTGGTGATTGGGTTTTTGAAGGAGCCTGGTGGAAGCGCATCACTGGAGTGGCGGGAGAAAGGATTCTCGCAGTTCACCGCGATCATCCCGATCAACTGGGATTTCCGCTGCGAGAGCTGCGCACGATGATGGAGCGGGAGCTTCCTGCGCCAAAGTTTTTTGACATGGTTCTCGAAGGATTGCTCTCGGGCGAGTTCGCGAAAGCCGGCCCTAACATTCGTCATCGGGATCACATTCCCCAGTTACCACCTAACTTGCTTAAAGCTGGAGAGCTGGTTCGGAAACGACTCGCTTCGGATCTGAAATCTCCGCCAAATAAGGGCGAGACAGCAGCGAATCCTGCGGAGGAAAAAGCGCTGAGATTTTTAGCTCATACCGGGGAAGTGATTGAACTGGACCCTAAGACGGTCATTTCTACGGCAGGCTACGAACTCATTCAGAGTGAGATTGTTGCCTTTTTGAAAGCGCACGGTAAGGCCACGGCGAGTGAACTGCGCCAACACACTGGAACCGTTCGGCGAATCCTAATGCCTTTGTTAGAGCGCCTTGATGCTTACAAGGTAACCGTTCGTGAGGGAGACGACAGACGTCTGCGTTAGGGGGCATGCAGTCACTCTTGACTTCAGAACAGATTGACTGCTGGCAGGAGTGCAGGCAAGACATTATACCGCGCCGGTCGCTTTTCGGCCAATCCAGAAAACGGTGAGCAGGAGAACGAGCATTGCAATCCACCATTGGCTCGCCCAGATGCGGAGGCGGCGCTCGATTGGTTCAGGCGCGGGGAGGGCGGAAAGGGCGGCTTTGATGACTTCGAGATCCGGGTTTTTAAACATCTCGCCTTTGGTGATTCTGGCAATCTCCTCAAGCACATCGTAGCGTGCAGGAAAGCCGATTTTCTCAAGGGAAGTTCCCTGCACTGCAATCTTCGTCTCGAGTGTGCCGCCATTCTCCGCACACGTCATGAGGAGTTGGTAATCACCTGGCTCGTCGGGCTCAAAGGCTCCGGTGAAAAGTCCCCATTGTTCTTCGCCGCCCGACTGAAGGCGAACGGACTCGACTTTTCCGGTGGGTGAGGTGATCTGAACGATGACGGTGGCAGCCTGGAGAGGCTCGCCGCCGACGCTCATGACGTTGGCATTGAGAGAAAGCGTTTCGCCGGATTGGGGACGGTCGGGTGAATAGAAAAGTCGCATCAATTCATCACTCGCCATATTTCTCTGGTAAGCCATCCAGCGCGCGACCTGGCCCCAGAAACGATAGTGATATTTGTCTTCGACGCCTTTTCTCCAACGCCAGGCTCCGTCGGTTCCCATGAAAAGAATTTTGCCGGTACCGAATGTTTTAGTGACAATGAGAGGGATGCGTCCAAAGCGATTCGTCTCCGAGCTGTGAGTTGCGAGCACCTCCGAACCGGGTTTGGCGCGGGTCACTCCGGCATACCACTGAAAACCCGGGAGGTTCGTCCAGATGCGTGCATTTGTATTTTCGGTGTCTTCGAGGCGGGTGAGAAGGCTGCGGGCGCCGAGCTCGGTCAGCTCGAACTGTCCGGGAGTTGCGGAACCCCATCCGCGTGGCTGTGCCGGATCGAGAAGCACCGGGAAGAGCGCTTCAAGCTCTGTGTTGACGAGAGAATTCTGATAACCGCGAAAGCCGGGGAGTAGAACGAGGCCTGATGCCTGTGTTGTGACCTGACGGCGCAGGGCCGCTACGTCAGTTTCGGTGAGCTGATTCGGCATGAGTCCGACATCACCAAGAACAATGACATCGAACTCGGCGAGCTTATTGGGGTCAGGGAATTCCTCGAGGTAACCGGGGCCTCCTCCGAGGGCATCGATATCGGGGTGAAAAAGAAGACAGCTTACTTCGACGCCGGGATCTCGTTCGAGTGCGTTCCGTAGATAGCGGTATTCCCATCGGGGGAACGTATCGATGAGAAGCACTTTAAGTTCTTCTTTTCGAATCGCGATGGGGGCGGTGAGTTGATTGTTGCTCTTGTCTCTTTCCTCTGTCATTTCAGGCAGTGTCAGGGTGAGCTCGAAGTCGCCGACTGATTTCGGCGTCCATAGAATCGTCTCGCGGATTTTTCCCATCGCGGGAATCGTGACCTCTTTAGTGATCGTTTCGCCGGTGCCGGTGGTGATAGTCAGTGTCGTCGACTGTTCGCGGGGAAGGGTGTTCGTGAGGCTGAATGGGAGGCGGACCGGCTTCTCGACGATACCAAACGTGGGCGCATCGAAAGCGGTCACGGCAAGATCAGGGAGTCGCGTTTCACTTCCTACAGGGACAGTGAAAACGCGGGTATCGCTCATGCGGAGTCGCGTTGCGGCACGGCTGGGAGGATCCCCCGTATTCCAGTCACCGTCGGAGATGAGAACGAGACCACGGAGGCCGGGGAACTGCTCGACGACATCATCAATCGCAGCGGAAAGATCGGTGCCTTCGTCTTCGGAAGCAAAGGAGCGGATGTCCAGTTCGAAATTTTCGCGAAGAGAGTTCCATGATTCTTCAGTGGTAAGACTTTCTGCAATGCTTGCACGACTTCGTGCCACGGAGGCAGGGTTTTCGGGATCGACAATGTCCTCAGTTGTCATACTGCCGGAGTCGTCGCGGAGGACGGCAATGACGGGCTTCTCGTCAGGCTTGAAAGTCTCGCGCCATTCCGGCTGATTAAGGGTGATCGCCACTAGCGCGACAATGAGAACCCGAAGTGCTTCAAGCCATCCTGTGGCGGCGGCAAAGTGATTCCGCTTCCAGATCATGAAACTGAACACAGCGGTCACGAGCACGATCATGACACCGAAGACGAGGGTCGTCGGTGTTGATAAGAAAGTCAGTTCGCTGTTGGTGAGTGTCATGGGGGCCGCTTTGCGGCGTAAAAAGTAAAAAGTCGGAGTGGGCTTTGATTCTATCCTGCTTTGTAGCCGAGTCCCGTGGGCTCGGAGAGTGCGTTCTTTTACTGGAGTAACCCGCTATGCGAGGTCAAGGCCATCACCTACAGGGTAGAATGGCGTTTAAGATACGGTTGGTTTTCTGGTGACTTAACCCTGTTGGGTCAGATTGGTTTTGTTTCCGGTTTTGTTTCAGGGCGGGGTGGTAGACAGAGAATGGCTTCGGCGAGGAGGGCAAGGGCCATTGCGACGAGAAAGGCCCTCCAGATCTCGGCGGCGAGCGACGAGCCGCTCCCGACTTCGTCGCTGATGCGCCTATACTCAACGCCTTCGAGTAAGGATTCGATTGCTCCTGAGTTGAGCGTCTCGGGATTGTCCTCCGTGACAGGTCGGTTCAAAGCAACGAGTAGCTGATTTTCGGCATCGCTTTCGTTCTTGAAAGCTCCGGGCACGAGGCCAACGCTGATGAGTCCGGATTCTGATTCTGAAGTCTCAATCTTCTCCATTTTTCCCACCAGAGCGGACGGGCCTGTGTCCAGCATTCGTGCTTTGGAGACGGAGTTCGCTCCTTCGGCAAGGCTGCGATGAGTCATGATGAAAAAGGATATGCCTTCTGTCGCGAGAGTGGAGTGGTCGGTGCGCGGAAGGGTTCCCCAAAAGTAGAGCGAGCCTTTTGTTTCGGTTAGTACTTTGGCGATGACTACGGTTTCGTCTTCCAGTTTCAAGATCGGATGGAGTTCTCCAGAGAACGAGCGGGTTTTGAAAAAGCGGAGTTTGCCGACTGGTAACGGAGTGCCGTTTCGAGTGTTCTCGAGGAGCCCCGATTCGGTTCTCCACCACGAGGCGCTTGCAGGTGTATTGGTTCTGTCAGCCCAGGTGTCCCATTGGTTTCCAAAGAGGGCGTTGCCTTCACTACTATTGGTATCAGGTGGCGGAAGGAGAATCAGAGTGCGTCCTTTTTCTAAATGCTGACGAAGTAATGCCGCTTCTGCTGACTCTTCGCCCGGTATCGCTGCTTGCCAGATAAGTAGTGCGGTTTCGTCCCATGGGATTTGGGCACTGTCTCCGGGGGAGATCGTCTTAGCCTCGTAGCGAGTCGATGGATCGACCGGGGTGGAGGCGGCTGTCGCGATCGTTGAAGCGGTCGTTTGATCATCGCTCACGATGATAGTTTTTCTGACCGGTGGTTCGTCGTAGACAAAATAGGCCTGGTTGTCGGAGGGATTGTTGTCTGCTGGAAGATCGATTCTTCCCCAACCGCGTTCGTCTCCAGCGCCCAGTTTTACGGTGTAGCCGAGACGCACAAACTCATCTCCGGCCACGGTGAGAGATTGTAAGGTCCTCGTTCCGTTGATCGTGAACTCCACTGGCAGGTTGAGCGCGTCGTCGTTCTCCCCTGACGGCGACGTTCGCTTGATGGTCAGATCCATCGCGAGTTCGTATCCCGAAGGAGTGCGTCGTCGATTCACATTGGTGACCGATACGGCGAGATTATTCGGGCTGCGCTGTTCATAGGTGAGGAGGAAAAGTCTCACCGTTTCGTTGCTTGCGAGGTCGGCGCGGATGGACTGCCAGTTTCCTGATGCGGTTCTCCAATCGTCATTTCGCAAATCGGATGCGATCCAGATATCGGTGCGACCGCTCGCATTGGTGGCGAGGTAGTCGACTCCAGCTTGTAGCAGAGCGGGAACGTTGGCCCCGGTGGCCGTGGCTGCGGCCTGGGGGAGGCTTTCGAGTAATTTAAGGTCGGTCACCTTTGTGGGCTCCAAGGTGGCGCTGTCGATGAGGACGACTTCGCTGCGGCTTGAGGTCTTTTGGAGAAGTTCGCTGATCTTGGCCAGTGCTGAGGAACGCTTTGATTCGCCGGTTTCCAGATTCTGTTCCTCCATACTTGCGGAACGATCTAACAATACCAGAATTGTGTCGGCATTTCCTCCGGCTCCGGCCATGAATCCTCCAGCGAGGGGGCGGCTCGCGGCAAAGATGAGCGCTGCGACGGCGAGAACACGCATCGCGAGGATGAGAAACTGTCGAAGCCGGTCAATTCCTTTGGTGAGCTTCTTGGCATCGAGAAGGAACATCATCGCCGCCCACTTCACGGTGCGGTGGCGATGCTGATTAATTAGGTGAATAATCACCGGTAATAGTGCCAGCGGAAGTCCGATCAGGAGAATGGGCTGGAGAAAGCTCATCTCGCGCTGCGGGCGGTTTTAGGGTTTCGTCCGAGAAGGAATCGCGCGAGCACCTGATCGTATGGCTCGTCGAGCATGACACGATGGTAGTCGAGCGCGGACTGATTGACGATTTCGTCGATTTGCCCGAGGTAAGTTTCCACCGCTTCCCGGTAACGGCGTTGAATTAGACTCGGATCTGCGAGAAGGGAAGGGCCTCCTTCTAGATCAAGAAATCGGGTCGGCCGGTCGAATTGGAAATCAATCTCTTCGCGATCGAGAAGGTGGAAGAGCACAACATCATGTTTTCGGAAGCGCAGGTGCTGAAGCGCTTCGCGGAGAGGCTCCGGTTCGAAGAGTAAATCAGAGACGATGACGATCAGGGCTCGTTGCGGGATTTTCTCGGCAGCGGCGTGGATCGTGCTGATCAATTCAGATTCCCCGTTCGCCTCCATGATTCCAATCTGATCAAGGAGAACCTTGAGATGCACGGGGCCACGTTTCGCCGGAATCTCCTTCATAGCAGACTCAGGCGAGGTATTCATGAGCCCCACGGCATCACCTTGATTGGTTGCAAGGTAGGCGAGAGTGCCGGCGAGGCTGCGAGCATAGTCGAGTCGGGTTTTTCCACCTTCCTTGCCGTAGTTCATCGAACCACTCGTATCGACGATGAAGCAAAGTCGCAGGTTAGTGTCCGCCTCGAATTCTTTGAGGTAGTAGCGATCGGTTCGGCCCCAGGTGCGCCAGTCGAGTCGACGGGTGTCATCGCCGGGAACGTATTTTCGATACTGAGCGAACTCGAGTGAAGAGCCTTTCACAGGACTGCGATGGCGCCCCGAGATACCTCCCAGCATAGGATGCCGCGAATTGAGCGGCAGTCCCATTAACTTCCCGAGGATCTTGGAATCGAGGAAGTCGCGTTGGATCGGTTCAGGCACGGCTGATCGCGAGGCAAAAGGTTAGGCTTCGTTGCTCAGGTCCTCCACGAGTCGTGAAATAATGGAGCGACAGGTGATTCCTTCCGACTCTGCGGTGAAGGTTTTGATAATGCGGTGTCTCAGGACCGGTTCGGCGACGGCGATGAGATCTTCCTGGCGCACCATGTAGCTTCCGTTCAGCGCAGCCCGGGCACGAGCGCCCAAAATCAAATATTGCACCGCGCGGGGGCCTGCTCCCCAGCCAACGTATGGGCTGATCCAATCAGGGGATTCATCTGAATCCGGACGTGTCCGCCGAACGAGGTCGACTGCGAAGTGAAAAATATGATCCGGAACGGGGATGCGTCGCACCAATTCCTGGAAACGAATCACCTTTTCACCATCCAAAATATGGGTGAGTTCTGGATGGGCAGCTCCCGTCGTGGTTCGAGCAATCGCGATTTCCTCATCCCGATTGGGATAGTCGACTCCGATCATGAACATGAAACGGTCCAACTGCGCTTCGGGAAGCGGGTAGGTTCCCTCCTGCTCAATCGGGTTCTGCGTTGCGAGCACGAAGAAAGGCTGTTCGAGGTGCATTGCCTTTCCAGCAATCGTGACGCGGTGTTCCTGCATCGCCTCGAGCATGGCTGCCTGTGTTTTAGCCGGGGCACGGTTGATTTCATCCGCGAGAACGATATTAGCGAAGACAGGGCCTTTTGAAAATTCAAAATTACGACGTCCGGAACCGTCATCCTGCAGGATTTCTGTTCCGGTGATGTCCATCGGCATCAAGTCAGGGGTGAACTGGATACGGTTGAAGCTGAGACTCATCGTTTCGGCGAGGCGGGAGACGAGAAGCGTCTTTGCGAGTCCGGGAACCCCCATGAGTAGCGCGTGGCCTCTCGCAAAGAGACAAATCGCGAGCTGCTCGATTACGGCATCCTGGCCTACGATGATTTTTGCGAGCTCCTTTTGCAGTTCCTGGAAGGTCTTACGTAGCTCGTCAATAGCTGCAACGTCATCAGCTTGGAGTTCTTCAGTGGACGCGGTCGGATCGGACATAAATATCGAAAATTAGTTTGGCGTCAGGATAGGGGTGCGTGGGCTCTCTGAAAAGGGCAAAATTGCTCAGATTCGCTCCTGATTTAGGAGTGTTTCATTGGTATCTGAACTTGACACTTACGGGGCTTGGGGTGCTTTACTCTTTGATATGTTGGACGACCACAGTAGCGGGGCAAAAGATCACCTGAGTGATTCCTTAAGAGATCGAATCTGGAGAGTGATTTTCTTATCAGACACGAAGTCTGGTAAAGCCTTCGATGTTGGCCTGTTGTGGCTCATTGGCATCAGTGTCTTTGTGGTGATGCTGGAGAGCGTTGAGGCCTATCACGATAAGATGCCCAGTCTCTTCACTATTCTGGAGTGGACGTTTACGATCATTTTCACGGTGGAATACGTCGTGCGTATTTGGGTGGTGCGAAATAAGAAGGCGTATATTTTCAGTTTCTTCGGAGTGATTGATTTGCTCTCTATTATTCCGACTTATCTGACTTTGTTACTTCCTGATCACGGTCCTCAGTATCTAGTCGTAATCAGGGTGCTTCGATTGCTCCGTGTTTTTCGGGTCTTAAAAATGGCGCGTCATATCGGAGAGGCCAATCTCTTGTTGAATGCCTTCAGGGCCAGCCTTACCAAGATCACTGTGTTCATTTTCTTCGTGCTCGCGGTGACGACTATTCTTGGTACTTTCATGTATGTCGTTGAGGGCGTCTTTGCAGGGAATCAAGGCTTTTCCAGTGTGCCTCAGTCGATCTATTGGGGCATAGTCACGATTTCTACGGTTGGATATGGCGACGTCACTCCGATTACTGTGGGTGGGAAGTTGATCGCGACGGTGATTATTTTAATCGGTTACGGAACGATCGCCGTACCTACGGGGATCGTTCTAGGCGAGATCAATTTGGAGATGAAGAAAATCCAGCCCGATAAGAGATCGTGTGCGGAATGTGGCCATGAGGGGCACGACCAGAAAGCGCGCTTTTGTAAAATGTGCGCGCACGAATTATGAAGGTTGTTTTAGCTGTTTTCTCACTATTGCTCGCGCAGCAAAGCGCGCTTGCGGATCTCAAATCGGGGCGAGATGTGGTCTATGCCCGCTACGGCGAGCGTGAGCTGAAGCTCGATTGGTTTCGCCCTGACAGTGATGCTATTTGTCCCGGGATTCTCGTTGTTCATGGCGGCGGATGGATCGGAGGAACGCGGAAGTCCTTTGAGGTCATTGCCAAAGATCTAGCAAGCCACGGCTATGTCGTCGCCAATCTTGAATATCGCCTCGCGACGGAGACGAAGTTTCCCGGTGCTGTTTTGGATGTGAAGGCAGCGATTCGATGGATGCGTGCCAATGCGGGGACTCTCGGGCTCGACCCCAAACGCATCGGTGCAGTAGGCGGATCGGCGGGAGGTCATCTCGCTGCAATGGCTGCGTCGACGGCGGATAGCGAGTCTTTTTCGAAAAAGGGAAACCACCCCGGGCAATCGGATGCCCTTCAAGCAGCGGTGATTATGGGAGCTGGGGTTGACCAAGTGGCGAGGGTCAAAGAGGCGAAGTCCGGAAGTATCAAAAACTGCGTCATATTTTTTGGAGGGGAATACGACGAAGTCCCTGACATTTATGCGCAGGGTTCGCCAATCACTCATGTCTCTGCTGTGACCGCGCCCATTCTCATGGTCGATGGTGAACTTGATAAACCGGGACAGCGATACGGCGACTATCGGAAAAAGCTGAATGAAGCTGGCGTAAAAAACGAATTCGTCATGGTTCCCGGCGCGAAGCACGGGGAATGGGGGAAAGAAGCCTTTCGCCCGGCGTTTGTAAAAGCGTTCGTCGAATTCTTTGGTTCTACTATTTCTGACAAGTGAGTTGGTGAATACGTGTTAGACTAGCTTTTTTACAAACGGAATGAACCAGTCCGAACTGCAACAACAACTCAGCCGTCTAGACCTCACGCCCAGCCGCAAGCTGGGGCAGAGTTTTCTCGTTGATGACAATATTTCTGAATGGATCGCTGCGCAGTTGCAGGTGACGTCCGATGACTGTGTCATTGAAGTGGGGCCGGGATTCGGAGCGCTGACTGATTTCCTTGTTGGGAAAGTTCGTCGACTTATTCTCGTGGAAAAAGATGGGCGTCTTGCTCAGTTCCTTGGCGAGAAATATGGTGATCAGGGAGTCGAAGTGATTCATGCAGATGCGACGGAGTATGACATCCGCCCGTTGTTTTTGGAGGGATCGGTGAAATTCATTGGGAACCTCCCTTACTCGGCAGGTAATGCGATTTTGCAGCGTTTTATGGATGCGCCCAGTCCCGTAAGTCATGCCGTGATAATGGTGCAGAAGGAGGTCGGTGATCGCTTTACCGCCGAACCCGGCTCGAAGAATTACGGCGTGCTCAGCCTGATGCTGCAGGAAAGATGGCGGGCAACGCATTTGAAAACGATCGGGCCGACACCGTTTTTTCCGCGTCCGGCCGTAGATTCGTCGATCGTGCGTTTTGATCCGCGTCCCTGGGATGAGTTGCCGATGCATTCTCCCGAAGTCTACGTGCGGACAGTGAAGCAGGGCTTTGCTCAAAGACGTAAGCAACTGCATAACAATCTTCCGGTGGAGAAAGGTGAGGCCGTTGCGATTTTTGAAAGTATGGGCCTGAAGCCCAGCGTCCGGGCTGAGGAGCTGAGACTGGAACAATGGGTCGAACTCTCCAATCACCTTGATCCTCATCCGTGCAGTGCACTTCCTCCGGTTGCGACCGAGATGCTCGACGTGGTAGATGGAAATGATGTCGTGTTAGAGCAACGGGCTCGTGCGGAGATTCACGCGGAGAAATTATTGCACCGTGCGGTGTATGTCTTCCTTCGCGACCGGGGAGATGCTATTTATCTTCAGCTCCGTTCCGTTTTAAAAGATACTCACGGGGGGAAGTGGGATAGCAGTGCCTCCGGTCACGTCGATCCCGGCGAGTCGTATCTGGAATGCGCGAAGCGTGAACTCTGGGAGGAAGTCTGGGTCGAGCCGAAAGGAGAGATCACAAGAGTCGCACGGATCGAAGCTTCAGAAGCAACCGATCAGGAGTTTATCGAAGTCTTCGTAGCCGAAGCGAAGGGCAAGATTCGAGTCCACGGCAAGGAAGTCGACAGCGGACGCTATTTTCCAATCCCGTTTATCGAGGAGTGGATAGCGAAACGGCCACAGGATTTTGCGACCGGATTCATCACCTGTTTCAAATCGTGGCGGGAAGCTACCGAGAGTGAAGAGTGATTTTTTCGATTCAAGGAGTGGCGTGTTTCCAGCCGCCAACAGTGCCTCTGCTCGGAGTCTACGCAGGCAGCAAGATGCAGCCTCTCCTTGATGGTGACTCGAGCCGACTAACTGATTCCCAATTCCTCGAGGTGGGACTCAATGATTTTCCTCTCCGATTCATGGAAACGGTGAAACGGCGCTGCCATGAAATCGTCGCAAATGCCGACAATAGACAGGGCGCACTTGAGTCCTTTGATGATCGCCGAACCGTGTTGCCCTACGTGGTAGATGCGGTTGCTGAGTTCGAGGACTTTGGCGCTTAGGTCGCGGGCGGTTTCCCAATCCCCGCGGGCGGAGGCTTCGTAGAGATCGACGTAAAGGCGGGGATTCAAATTGGCGCCGCCGTTGACGCCTCCGTGGCCTCCTGCAAGAACCGCTTCGGCGAGGAGTTCTTCGGGGCCGACGAGGAGAGGCCAGTCAGGACGCTTCTCTGCGGCGAGCTTGACCATCTTTTTGAAGTAAGTGAGGTCGCCGGAGCTGTCTTTCAGGCCGATGACTTTCTCTTGATCGAGAGCCCATTCCACGACATCCCGATGAAACGAGATTTTGGTAAGAGAAGGCATGTTGTAGAGGATGAGGGGAAGCGATAACTCAGGGAGAAGCTCTTCGAGGTATTCTCGCAGTTCCGGCTGTCCGGCAGGAAAGTAGAAAGGGGCTGAAGTAACCACTGCCTCGACTCTAAAATCGGAAATCTCACCCGCAAAGCGAGCTGACTCAACGAGCGAGGTGTCGGTGATCCCAACGAGAACGGGAACTCTGCCATTAACAAAACGGCAGGTGTGCTCAACGAGTTCGCGGCGGAGACGGTAACTGAGGCTTGGTGCTTCGCCGGTCGTTCCGAGGGCAAAAATTCCAGAGACGCCGCCATCGATGAGTCGCTCGACGAGTTTTTCGAGACCGTCAATATCGAGAGAATCGCGCCCCGTGAGCGGGGTGATCATGGGAGGAATGATTCCGGAATAACGAGGTGTCATGGTTGGATAGAATTGAGAAATTGGAGAATGAGTTTTTGTCGTATCGGATCGTTGAATTCTTTACCTCCGTGTCCTGCGCCCTCGATCTCGTGGAGGATCGAGCGAACCTCTACGGACTGTGCGGCTTGGTGGAGGCGCTTGCATTGTCGCTGGGTCATGAGTGAGTCTTTCGTGCCCACGATGATCAGAAACGGAGGGTCTTCGGTGCTCAGGTAAGTGACAGGGCTGGCTTTTTTGGCGAGTCCGAGATTTTCACGCAGTGGGCCTCCGAGGAGTCCGTATACGGGAGCCGCGGGAGTGTTCATGGAATCGGTGGGAGACTTCGCGTATTTTGCATTTTGAACAAAATCAGCGGGGCCATAGAAATGGATGACACCGCGGATGCGTGGAAAGACATGGGATACCTTTGTCGCGGTGAGCGAGGCGAGGTGAGCGCCGGCAGAGAGGCCCGCTGTGACAATGTGAGTAGGGTCGAGGCGGTGTTCCGTCCCATTCTCGATTATCCAATTCAACGCATCGTGGCAGTCCTCCCATTGGGCGGGGTAAGGGGCGACATCAGTGAGACGGTAGTTGATTGAGACGATGGCGTAGCCTTCGGCGAGAAGCCAATCAACGAGCTTATAGTTCGCTTTTGAGCCCTGCCTCCATCCACCGCCGTGCGTCCAAAAAATGACGGGATGAGGTGCGTCGGATTTCGCGGTTGGGTAGTGGATGTCGAGCAAGAGGTCGCCGGTATCGCGCTCAGCGTAGGTGTGCGTTTCCTGTGCAGATAGGGGAAGAGCAATGAGGGCGATAGCAATGTGTAATGCAGGCAGAAGTGCCTGCATGACCTTTCGTCGAAGACTCATGCGTTTTTGCGTGGAGCGAATTTGCTTACGATGAGACCCACGAGGAAAATAGTGAGTGTTCCCACGACGATGGTGAGATTTCCGTGAAGCATTGGTTTCAGCTTCTCGGGCACCCACGATGAACTCATCCAGAAGATGACTGTTACTCCGATGATGACTGCGGTGATCGCGGCGGCATTACCTGCTTTTTTAACGATTAGTCCTAGAAGAAAGAGCCCTAACATTCCACCAGCAAACATCCCTGACAATTGCCACCAGGTGTCGAGGATGTTCTTCGAATCTTTCGTCAAGAGCAACGCGGCACCGGTTCCGATGATGCCCCAGAAGATGGTGGAGAGGCGGAGGACTTTCATGGATTCGGCTTCGCTCACTTCTTTGTCTTTGCGGACGAGTCGGGTCCAGAGATCTTTCAAGGTGATCGTGGCGGAACTGTTCAGACTCGTGTCGATTGTGCTCATTGCGGCAGCGGCGAGGGCGGCAAGAATCAATCCTCCGATTCCGGGAGGGAGGTGATTCGTCATGAAATGGGGAAGGATGGAATCCTCAAATTTCCGATCGCCTGCCATCGCTTGAATTGCGGCGACTGCTTCGGGCATGGATCGATAGAAGCTGAAGAGGAGTGAGCCGATGAGGAAGAAAAGGAGTGAAACAGGAAGGTAAAGAAGGGCACCGATCCAGAGCGAACGACTGGCGGCCTTCTCTGACTCAGCCGCATGGTAACGCTGGATATAATTCTGATCGATACCGAAATTGGTCAAGTTGATGAACAGGCCATAAATGAGCACGACCCAAACGGTTGAGGTGGTGAGGTCGGCGATGCTCCAGTCCCCGAGCGAGAACTTATCGTTTTGCATTGCTATTTTAAAAGCACCGGAAGCGCCTTCGGGATGTTCCATGAGAAGGGTTCCGACGATGAGCAGTGCGCCTAAAGTAAGGACAACGCTTTGGATCGCGTCGGTCCAGATCACGGCTTCGATTCCACCAATCAGTGTGTAGGCAGTGACAAGGATTCCTGCGATGAGAATGATGGTCATGAGCGGCCAACCGGTGACCTGTTGCAATCCGATCGCGACGCCGAGCATGATTGTGGCGCTGCGTGCGACCTGGGTGAGCAGGTAGCAGATCACGGTGTAGATTCGTGCCCAGGTGCCGAAACGTTTCTCAAGGTGTTCGTAAGCGGAAATTTCTCCTGAATCGCGATAGAATTTAACGAAATACTTCGTCGCGATAATGATGGCGATGGGAATTGAGAGAGAGAAAACAAAGGCATTCCAGTTTCCTGCAAATGCTTTTCCGGGAACTCCGATGAAAGTGTTGGAAGACAGGTAAGTGCCAAACAGGCTGAGGCCGATGACCCACCCTGGGAGGCGTCCTCCGGCTTTCATAAATCCGTCTGAAGTGCCGCTTCTTCTGGCGAACCAGAATCCAACGCCAACGACGATGGCGATGTAAGCAACGAGAACAATGATGTCTAGGGTTTGCATGGTCGGGGCCGCGGTGCGGCGTAAAAGGGTAAAGGTAAAAAGTAAAAGGTTAAGAGGCGGGAGTCTCTGAAGCGTGAGCTTGGTTTTCTACCAGAGTTTGGGTTGGGATTGGCGGAGGGCACGAAGGGCGGTGCGCATACATTCGCGAACTTCCTTTTGCTCGCCTCGGGGGATGGGGTCGCCTTGGGGCCAGCCTGCTTGTAGGTCCCAGAGGGTGTTGTCGCTTTGATACTTCCAGCGTTCGTCTCTTAAGATGTGAAGTAGCTCGGCTCGGTATTCGACGGGAGTTTTATATTTCTTTGACGAATATTCGTGAACTCCCCAGGTGTAAGCATACTCGCGAGTGGAGTCGCCTTCTCCAAGAAAGACGGGAGTGAGGTCGTGGCCGTCGAGATCCTTGGGCATTTTGGCCTCGGCGAGCTTTGCGAGAGTGACGTGGAAATCAGTGAAGTCGGTTGCCTTTTTATAAATCGTTCCCGGTTTGATTTTACCTGGCCAGGTCGCAAAGAAGGGGACGTTGGCGCCACGTTCAGTGGGAACGTATTTGCCGCCCTTGAGCGTTTGCCCTTTCCACTTCGAACGTAACTCTTTCGCATCGGAGACGTTGTCGGTTCCGTTGTCGGCGGTGAAGATTACCAGTGTGTTGACGGACTGCCCTGTCTCCTCAAGTTTCTGTCGGATCGCCCCAAGGGTGTTATCGATGTAGGTCACCATTTCGGGGAAGTTTGCTTTGTCGCCATTGCGACCGCGATGTTCGATGCCGTCATCTTCGCTGAGATCGGTGGGGGTGAAGGGGCGATGAGCGAGGATCATTGGGTAGTAGAGGAAAAACGGCGTCTCCTTGCCAGCGTGGTCTTCGATGAACTCGAGTGAGAAGTCGCGAAAGTGAGCGGGAGAATACGCTTTTCCAATTCGATTAAATTTGGGTGTGGCGTTCCTCGATTTTTTCTCGCGAAGGTTCGTGTTCCAGAAAAAATTTGCTATCCCTTCGTCATCTTCATCAAGTTGCTCGGGGTAGTTGAAAGTCGCGTAGCGATGGAAGCCAGCGCGAGTGGGGCCGAATGGATTTTTATCCCAGCCTCCGAGGTGCCACTTTCCTGTAACAGCAGTGTTGTAACCCGCTTTGGCAAGTGTGTTCGCGATCGTGGGATGGTCTCCAAATCGGTATTCTCCCCAGGCGGTGTAGTTCCGGAAATTGTATTGCCCCGATAGCAGCATGTTGCGAGTCGGGCTACACATGGGCGTTGCGTAGCAGACTTCAAAAGTGATTCCGTCAGCAGCGAGTTGATCAATGTTGGGCGTTTGGTAGGATTCGCCGCCGAGTGCGCCAATCGTTTCGCGTCCGAAGTCATCGACGAGGATAAGGATTACATTGGGCCTCGTCTCTTCAGCAGAAGCGATACTGATAAGCAGCGCTCCGATGATGAGATGAATCGCTCGTCGGAGCCACCTCATTGGGGGAATTGGGTGGCGATCACTTGGCTGAGTTCAGCAGTGACTGGTTGGTTCGTTTTTGCCACGTTAGCCGTTTCCAGTGGATCGGTGTTGTGGTCGTAGAGTTCGACTTCGTCGGTATTGCCAGTCTTGATGTTTCTCCATTCGGTGTAGCGCCACTCTTTCGTTCTGACCGAATACCCCCAGTGGGATGCTGGCGTAGCTCCATAGAAGGGATGCTGGTGCTGAGTGAAGGCGTGTTTCTGAACCGACACTGAGGGATCGTTTACGATTGGGGAAAGGTCGTTGCCATCCTGATCGCCGGGTGTCTCAATACCAGTCAGTGCAGTCAATGTGGGAATGAGGTCGACGAGTTCAGCCAGAGACTCAGTGGACTGACCGCGGGATTCCGATTTCGTAGGGTCGGCAATGATCAATGGAACGCGTGCGTCGAGTTCGAAGTTCGAGGTCTTTCCCCAAAGCTCTCGCTCGCCGATATGGAATCCGTGATCGCTCGTGAAAACGATAATGGTATTCTTGCTTTCACCTGAAGACTTGAGCGCATCGAGGAGCTTGCCAACCTGCGCGTCGAGAAAGCTGATCGAGGCGTAGTAGCCGTGTCGAAGGTGTTTTTTCAGTGACTCATCGACGGCTCCTTTCGGGACGAGACCGTAGCCGTGAACCTCCCTGTTCGGGTGCAGTGCAATCTGAGGAACCTTCTCCGGGGTGGTCGTGGGATTGGGTGCGCTAATCTTGTCAGGGTTGTAGAGATCCCAGTATTGCTTAGGCGCGACAAAGGGTAGGTGGGGACGCCAGTAGCCGACCGCGAGGAAGAATGGCGTTTCCTTTTCGCTCATTCTTTTAATCGAATTGACCGCGTATTCAGTGATGCGACCATCGCGGTAGGCAGTGTCTGGAACTTCGAGAGCCTCAGAGACGGGGGCTTTGTAACCTGGAGGATTGGGCCCCTTGGGTAACTGAGCAAAAACGGTATCCGCGGCGTGGGTGCCTTCGAAAAGAAACTCGTCAACCGACCAGGACTGGCGGTCTTTGGTCTCGCCCATGTTGTGAAAGATTTTCCCGACACATTGCGTGAAGTATCCAGCATTCAAAAACGCCTGGGGCAAGGTGACTGCGTCAGGCAATGCGGTGCGGAATGATTTACGAAGGTCGTCGACTCCGGTGGCGTCGGGATATTTCCCCGTAAGGAAGGAAGAGCGTGAGGGATTGCAAACGGCCTGCTGGCAGTAAGCACGTTGGAAAGTGACTCCCTGTGCGGCGAGTCGGTCGAGATTCGGGGTGATGGCATTCGGATCACCGTAAGGGCCGATCGCACAATTAAGGTCGTCAGCGACAATGAAGATGACGTTCTTTTCTTCCTCTGTTGAAGCAATTGTTAAAAGGCAACTGACGAAGGTGGCTAGGTAAAGGCGTTTCATTTCTCAGTATGGTATTCCGGGTGCGGAGTCGGCATGCGGGCTCCGGATTCTTTGAGGTATTCCTGTAGTTCTGTCAGGAGGGTGAGTGCTCTCTTCGGTTCAGTTGACGCGAGATTTGATTTTTCGTGAGGGTCATTTTTGAGGTCGTATAGTTCTGTTCTCTCGTCCTCGTAAAAATGCAGGAGCTTCCAGTCTCCCCGGCGTATCGCGGAGTGAGGCTTGGTTTGGCTGGTGTATCCGTCATTGGTTCCGATCTCGGAAGGTGCCTCCGCGTAACCTTTCTCCGGGTGGTAGTAGGGGAAGTGCCAGTAGAGCGCGCGCTCTTTGAATTTGTCATTGTACTGGAAAAAAAGAGGAAGGAGCGAGTTTCCATCTTTCGCCGTCGACGAATCCGCCTCCGCGTATTGAGCAATGGTGGGGAAAAGATCAAGTGAAGTGATGGGAGTGTCGCAGGTCGAGCCTCCTTCGATGTTGGACTTCTTGTTCGCGATGAAGGGGACTCGAATGCCGCCTTCGTAAAGGTTCCATTTGCTGCCGCGAAGGGGAGCGTTGCCGGCGTAGTTGGGATGTCCTCCATTGTCAGAGGTGAAAACGATGAGGGTCGACTCGCGTTTCCCTGATTCATCGAGTGCGGTTATCAGTTCTCCGACATGGTGGTCCAGGGTGGTGACCATCGCTCCGTAGTGAGCCAGTTTTTCGCGGCGAGGCTGAGTCGACGGGATTTTTTTCAGGTAGTGATCGTAGAGCCATTTCGCCCGCGTGTGAATGGGGTCGTGAACATAGAAGTGCGAGACCATGCAGAAAAAAGACTTCTGATGCGGGGAGCGGAGGAACTTGACGGCTCGCTCGGTGAGCGTGTCAGTGACAAATTCCCCGTCTTCCAGAGGCGTGAACGTCCGCTGCTTTTTCCGATTCCAATAGGCATAGGGATGGCTTCCAAAATCTTCCTCAGCGGTAGTAAATCCCTGACCTGTGGGACCGTGGGTCGGGCTCCAGCCAAGATAGCGTTCGTGGTGCTGATTAACGTGCCATTTTCCAAAGAAGGCTGTGGGGCGCCCCGTTCTGCTGAGTGCCTCGGGAATCGTGGTTTCTTCCAGCGCTAGATTGAGTGAAAAGGGAGGAGCCCGCAACGGCGTCACCATCGGTTGAAAGCCGGGCTCGTTTTTCGTCACGAATTCAAATCCCAAACGCGCCGGGGTTTTTCCCGTGAGGATTCCCGCACGTGACGCCGAGCAGATCGGCGCAGGGGAATAAGCCTGGGTGAAGCGCATTCCTGTCGCCGCGAGCTCATCCAGATTCGGGGTCTCAAACCACTCGTTGCCGTAGCACCCGAGGTCGGTGTAGCTGAGATCATCCGAAAGGATGAAAAGCACATTGGGTCCGTCCCCCTGCGCGGGGCGCAGGGGAGATAAAGCAAAAGCAATCAGGAGTATGGCGACCCGAACCATTAATCAAAAGTGGCGAGAGCCTGCGTTTTAAGCTTGGAAGGATCGATCGTGACGTGACGAACTTTCTTCCGGTTCCAGGTGTATGTCATGTGAACGAGCCCGTCTTTGGTCTGAATCATCGCGGGGTAGGAAAACTCGCCCGAGTCTGCTTTCTCAACGATAGCCGCTGCTTTCCATGATTTACCATCATCGCTGATCGCAAGGTTGATCACATTGCGTCTCCCCCAACCGTCATCTCTGCCCTTCCGTCCGCCGGTGTGATTGTAGAGGAGTAGGTGGCGTCCATCCGCTAATGTCAGGGCTTCGATCCCTGAATTATTGTTTGGAATTTCGGTAAGTGTTAGTTCACTCCATGAGTTACCGTTATCAGTCGAGATGCTTTGGGCGATCTTTTCATGTTTCGATCTGAAGAGCGCCTGTATTGATCCGTCAGGATGAGTTAACAGGGTTGGTTGGATGACTTGAAACGGTTGCTTCTCTGGCTCAATTCGGTTCCATGACTTGCCGAGTTCCTGAGCATCGACGTTGAAGAATCGTTCCATGTGAAAACGCCAGTCCCCGTCGTGCTCCGTCGAGGAGGGACAAAGAATCGTTCCGTTAGGCAGCGTGATAGGCTTGGATCGAACCGGTCCGTCGATTCCTTCGGGAAGGCGGCGACGATCGGTGAATGAGCGCCCACGATCATGACTCACCATGACTTCGCCCCACCAACTATTCGGGTGAGGACCGACCTTGAAGAAAAGCATGAGTGGTCCGTCGTTCTCTGTTTGATATAGGACAGGGTTCCAGGTGGGGTAGCGAAGTCCTGAGTGCTGCACGCCATTCGCAAATCGGCGAGGACTCGACCATCCCGCTCCGTCGTTGTAGCTCGACCAGATCTCCACATCGGGGTTTCTTTCTTTGGTTCCGCCGAACCAGGCCGCTACGAGCCCACGAGTCGTCTCCACCAGCGTAGAAGCATGGCATTCGGGAAAGGATGATTTTTCATAGATAAAGCTCTCGCTGATGAATCCCGGGAAGCGCGGCTTTGGCGGCGCTTTTGCTTTTCTAGCCACGATTTGATCAGCTCCGTATTGGATGCAGTCATCGTGTTTGATAAAGTAGATGCGTCCGTTCTCGGCTCCGACAACAAGGTCGGGTTTCCCGTCTTTATCGAAATCGCATACCGTCGGACTTGAGGTGTGACCCGCGACATTGCGTCGGGCGAGGTTGCCGATTTTCTTCAGGACGATTTTTCCATCACGGTCTTCACAGTTTCGATACCAGGTGGCGTTCTCAGAGTTCACAAGAACGTCGTCGCGACCATCGCCGTCCCAGTCTGCGACATCGAGCTTATAGCGCCCGCTGCGTCCTGCGGTTTGACGGTTGAGTCGTATCAATTCATTATCTTCGTCGATGAAGATGCGAGTCTCCTCAGAATTTCGACTGTGGCAAGTGAGGTAGCCTTCCTGATCCAGCATGACCAAATCAAGCTTCCCATCCTTGTCGAAATCGGTTGCGAGTGGTGTTGTTCTCCATTGCGTTTGCAGGTTCTCAGCGAGTGTTTGCCACCAGTAAAAGACGGGTGCTGATTCCTTCGTCCAGAAGGGGAGAGGTTGTTCGGTCAGGCCTTTTTCAGTATTGCGGAGCAGTTGGATTTTCGGCCAGATCGAGTTGTAGATGATATCGTCGCGGCCGTCTTCATCCCAGTCAGCAACCGAGAGCGTGGTGTAACCCCATTTCGCTTCGGCTGGCCCCTGGATCGATCCGTTCGGTCCGGCGAGAACGCGAAACTCTTTTCCATCCGCCTCGATCAGCTCGGGTCCACTCCACTTGGTGCCTTTGCCATCGAGGTTGGTGAAAATGGCAATGTTCCCTGCGGTGTTGCCGCAGACGAGATCCTCGTCACCGTCGCCGTCCCAGTCGTGGGCAAAGGGAGTCGCGAGCGCTCCGAACTTGAGGGTGTCTGCTTCCTGTTTGAAGTAGACCGGCTGTTTGAACGAAGGTCCAGCATCTCCTTCTTTGAACTCATTCTCGACGAGTGCGACGCGTCCATCTTCGTCTCCAACAATGAGATCAAAATCGCCATCCTGATCCCAGTCGAACGCCGTCGGAGTGATCATTTGCAGGTGCATCAAGACCGGATTGCCAGAGCTGTCCTTTACTTTGATCCCGGTCGAGTATTCCGGTGCTTCCCGGCTCCCTATATTCTCGAAATAAGTGAAGCCATCCATGAATTCACCGCAGAGCATGTCGAGGTCACCGTCGCCATCAAAGTCAGCGAGGCTGGGGCTGGGCCAGCCGTAGACATCAATGGGAGCGCCGCCTGCATTGATTTTGACCGGTTTCTTCTCATATTCGCCGTCTTTGTTTTCGATCAAGTAGACCCAGCCATGAAGAGAGCCGTTCTGCCAGCGCCCCTGGGCGTCGTAGGCGTGATCCCACTCGTATTCGGTCCAATCGCCGATTCCGACAATGATATCCTGATCTCCGTCGTTCTCCCAATCCGCATAGCGCCACATCCGCGCACGCGTTTTGCCTCCGTGAAATTTGGTGTTGTCGTAGATTCTCTTTCCTTTTGCGAGACCTTCGGTTTTGAAGTTCGGGTATTCCAGATTTTCTTTCAGCATCACTGGCTTTCCATCGACGTAGCTCACCTGCGCATTATTCCCCGTTGGCCCAAGGCGAACGGCAGGCTTGAAGATAGGCATTTTGATCGAGGGATCCTGAGTCGGATTTTCAAAAAAGTAGAGACCGTTGGTCGGTTTGTCAGGACCTGAGACGACGAGGTCCATATCGCCATCGCCATCGAAATCCATCGGGAATGGCCAGGCCCACAATCCAACGCCGAGATCGACTTCGAGACCGGGATTGTTGTATTCAAGTGGCAAAAGCTTCCAGTCTTCTTCCGACTTGAGTGTTGTCGATAGAAGTGGGAGCAAGAGAAGTGTTGCTGCGACAAGTTTAATTTTCATATACGTTTGGGGTGATTGTTTATTCGGCCCACCAGCGGTCTGTGGTGGAGTCGTCCGCTTCGCTGAGGGTAAGGTCGAGACTGTTTCGGATGTGACGTTGCATCGCATCGCTTGCGGCTTCGCTGTCCTTCGATGCTATGGCATCGGCGATGAGGACGTGTTCTGCCTGGGTGATGTCGAGAATCGAGAGTTTGAACTCGTGACGGTCGGCTTGAAAAATGCCTGTTAGGATGTGGGAGTCGCCAACCACTTTCAGCATCCTTCGGTTGCGCGAGGCCTCGATGATCGTCATGTGAAATGACAGGTCCAGTTCATGAAATTTTCGAGCCACTGCCGGAGAGGCGGTTTCCTTGCCCGAGTTTCGTACTCGCTCGACGAGTTCTGCCGATTTAACAAGATTGCCTCGTAGTTCACCGAGAAGGCGGTCGCTGATTCTTTCGGCTGCCCGCGCTGCGGCATAGGATTCCATCGCTTCTCGAAGCTCGTAAAGTTCGATCGCTTCCTCTCGTGTGAGTTCTCTGACGACTGCGCCGAGTTGAGGGACGAGTTCGACAAACCCTTCACTTGCCAGTTGTCCGACCGCTTCCCTTACAGGGGTCGCGCTGATCCCGATCTCTTTTCCTATAGTGCCATAGGAAAGTCTTGAACCCGGAGGCACTGATCCATCAAGGAGCTTCTTGCGGATGTGGCGATAAGCTTTTTGTGACTGGTTGACTGACATTTCTATAGAAGTCTATAGAGTTGTATTTAGAGAGGGGCAATAAAAATGAGTTTGAGGGACGCGATTTCGCTATGCGCGGATGCGGAATGGGTTATGTTGAAACTGATGCGTTCAGGATTAATTGGGCTTCTGTTTTTAGCCAGTTGGTGGGGCGTTTGGGCCCGTAAGGCGGAGCGACCAACATCGGCTGATCCCTTTACCGGCGGCGGATCGGAGATTGGAGGGGCTGATCCACAGCGTGCAGCCAAGGCGATTCAGAAATGGTCGGATCCCACGGCGTGGACTGGAAAAGGCAATCCAGAGAACTCTCCCTGGTTTTGGGATTACTCTAAAGTGGGTCAGCCTGTCTTTATTCGCATTCTTAAAGCGAGCAACTACGAGGGGGATCTCGAAGTGTGGCTGAAAGGCGCTGACTCGCCGGTTTTTGAACTCTTCAAAACTTATCGGATTGCCTATTTTTCAGGTGATCCCGGTCCCAAGGTGAAGCAGGGGGACTACCAGGCTCCTGAAGGGTTTTACTTTCTCGACCGTGGATCGATGAATCCTCTTAGTTCCTTCCATCTCTCGATGGATATGGGGTATCCGAATGTTTTTGACCGGCACCATGGGCGAACGGGAGATTTGCTGATGATACACGGGAACTCCGTTTCGGTCGGTTGCTTCGCGATGACCGATGTCTCGATTGAGCAAATTTACACACTGGTTGATGCCGCACTGAAGAATGGTCAGCCGTTGGTGAGAGTGCACAGTTTTCCTTTTGAAATGACGGCTGTGAATCTTGATGCTCACGATGATTCAACTCATTATCCGTTTTGGGAAAACCTCAAAGAGGGGTGGGATTGGTTTGAGGAAAAGCGAACTCCGCCGAATGTGACGGTGGAGGAGGGTGAGTATCGGTTCGGTTCCTCTTCTAGCTGACTTTCCTACTCGGGAAGCAGAATGTAGTTCACCCAATTTTTGCCGGGAGTCCAGGGGCTGATTTTTCTCTGACTGAAAACATGAATCGAGTAGTTGTGCTTCTCGATGATTTCCCGGACGGCTGATCCGTGGCCGCCGTCATTGAGAGGTTCATTGATCTCGATGAAAATTTTCGGGCGGTGCTTGCTCAATATCTTATTGGCTCCTTCGAGGACGGCAATTTCGTGACCTTCCACATCGATTTTCATGAAGTCAATATTGTCGACCACGTGGGCCGCGCTGAATCGGTCGAGGGAGGTGGCTGGAACGCGGCAAACCTCATAGTCGCCTTCAATGGTCTCCTTCTCAAGGCTTGACTCGTATTAGTTGAGCGTGCCGTCTGTTCTTTTTGGGATATAGAAATTGAGTTCTGCAACGCTTTCAGAGCAAGCCATTTGGAAGACGTTCGTGTTTCGCAACTACAAGGCTTCAACATTGTTTCGCAGCACTCGAAACATGTCGAACATCGGTTCGAACACGTAAACGTGGCCGTCGGGTCCCACTGCTTCGGAAAGCAACTTGGTGTAGAGCCCGAAGTTGGCTCCGACATCGAGAACAGATTGACCAGGTTCCACAAGATCTTTGATGACCGCGAGTTCAGGTTCAGATGCGATTGTTGAACTCTGCAGCTTTTTCTTGAAGTGAAGCTGCTGGATTTGATTCCTTGGATAGGAAGGCAGGCTCGCAATAATTCCCTTAATCGTCATAATTATGGTAGGGAAATAACCATAATTTTTAAAATTACAGCATTTAATATTTGTTTTCGAGCAGAATGGTATAAATGATAATTTGTTTTAAGGGGAGGGAAGAAGTTTTTCTTGCGCTGATGCTTATTTTTCGGGATAGCTCGTGAATGCTAGCTGAATCGATCGCGACCCAATTTGATGTGCCGGGTAGGCTTGTTACCCTGCAGCCAATCGGCTCGGGTAATGTGAATGATACTTATCGGGTGATCCTCCGGACCACCTTTTCCGAGGAGCAGTATATTCTCCAACGGATCAATCAAAAGGTTTTTAAGAACCCGGCAGCGGTGATGTCGAATATGAAGCTGGTGACCGATCATGCTCATGCTCGTATTGCGGCTGAAGCGGATAAGGCAGACCGGATTTGGCAGCTTCCCAGAGTCATCGGAGCAAAGGCCGGCGGTGATTTTGTTGTAGATGATGATGGTGGTTATTGGCGCGCGCTCTCGTTGATCGCGAGCACAACCAACTACGATAAAGTTAGTATCCCTGAGCACGCTTCCGAAGCAGGCCGTGTCTTAGGGCATTTTCAGCGGATCATTTCTGACTTCCCCATCGACGCGCTCGAAGATACGCTTCCCGGATTCCATATTACTCCTAATTACCTCGCTCAATATGATGAAATTATCAAAGAGCATGGCGCGAGGCAGCGGCTTGAAGCCTCTTCTGAGGCAGGCCGGCTCAATCGATTCGTGGAAGATCACCGGGACTTTGCGCGGATTCTGGAAGATGCGCGACTTCGAGGGGAACTCACCGAGCGTCCTATTCATGGCGATCCTAAAATCACGAATGTGATGATCGACAATCTCACTGGAAAGGGGACTTCGATAGTTGATCTTGATACGGTAAAACCCGGTCTCGTTCACTACGACTTCGGAGATGCTGTCAGGAGTAGTTGCAACCCTGCAGGAGAGGAAACAAATGATCTCACCGAAGTGAAGTTGGATACGGAATTGTTTGCCGCTCTTGTGAAAGGCTACCTGTTAGAGGCAAAGGGTTTCCTGACAGAGGCTGACAAAAAGTATCTTTACGATTCTGTCAGGCTCATCACCTTTGAGCTGGGGCTGCGTTTCTTCGCTGATTACCTCGCAGGCGATCTTTATTTTAAGACGGCCTACGAATCGCAAAATTTGAATCGCGCCCGGGTTCAATTCGCGCTTTGCGAGAGCATTGAAGCCCGCGAAACGGCGATGCGGGAAATTCTGAAAAAGCACTTCTAAGCGGCTTCTTCAGAGTGCTAGCCGACCCATTTAAATGTCACCGGTTTCTCGATGTCCGGGTGAAGGCTGAGGTGGACGGGGCAGGTGAGGGCCGCCTTTTCCAGCAGCTTCTTTTGCGGGTGTTCTGCAGGGAGTGGGATTTCGATCACCACCGGCAGTCGCGCGATCATGCGCGGTGGTTCCGGGGTCATCTCTTTCAGGACTTGAACCCTCGTCCCGGTGAGATCGATCTCATGGCGTTCCGCAAAGATGCCCATGATAGTCATCATGCAGGTGCCGAGGGCCGTTGCGAGCAGATCGGTGGGCGAGTAGCGTTCTCCGCGGCCGTGATTATCGACGGGAGCGTCGGTTTCAAGTGATGAACCTGAAGGGCCGTGAACGGCAGAGCATCTCAGGGTTCCTTCGTAGACAGCGTTAATTTCAACCATGGCAATTTATTATTGGAGGCTCTTCATGACCCGGCCGGTGAGGTCTCCTTTCAGGAATATGCCTTTATCGTAAAATTCTGCGGCAAACACTTCGAGGTCTTTGGCAAAACGCGCGGCTGCTGTGCCGGTTACCTTGGCGCCGGTGAGGCTGACATCTTCGGTGAAATTTCCGCTCACTGAAAATTGTACTCCAAAAATCGCGATAGGGACGTTGGTGGTCGGAGCGCTGTAGGTAATATCGTTACCCATATACATGGTGGCTTTTGTGGGTGCTTCCGAGATCGTGGTTGGTTCGGTAAAAGACAAGGTGACCGGTTCGTAGGCTTCGTTCGCGATGTAGCGACCAGGTCCAGCGAAATAGAGAGCTGCTGTAAGCGCGCCCAACAAAATAACCGCCATCACTCCCAGACCAAGAATGCAGCCACAACATCCTTTTCTCTTTTTCAATGGTTCGTAGGGGTCTGAAGGGTGTTTTCTCGCCTTTTTCTTCTTTTTATCAGCCGATTTCGAGCCACTGTAGCTCGGCTGGTCGGCGCTGGGATCGACAACGTCCGGTTTAGGTGGAGGAGGTGCCGGGATTCCATCAGGCATTCCGCTTTCACTCTTTGGCTGTTCGTCTTCACTCATCCTTTGTCGCTCTGTTCACCTAACTGGTCGACCCTGATAAGGGAAGCAACTTTAAACTCAAACTATTCCCGGAGCAATCCTATGCCTGATGTCGCTATTATCGTGCCTGTGTTTAATCGAGCGGATCAGGTCATTCGAGCGGTGAATTCTGTATTGGCGCAGTCGTTTCAGTCCTTTGAATTAATCGTCGTTGATGATGCTTCTACCGACGATTTGAATAGAGTTAGGCAACTCGTTGAAGACTCGGGGCACCAATGGAAACGCCTTCCATCGAATCAAGGTCCGGCAGCGGCTCGAAATGAGGGCGTCCGACTCTCGAGTTCCAAGTGGCTTAGTTTCCTCGACTCTGATGATGAATGGGCTTCGCAAAAGCTTACCTCTCAATGGGAATGGCATCGGGATAACCCTGCCTTTTCCATTTCTCAAGTGAACGAAGCATGGTTTCGGAATGGGGTGTCTTTTTCCAAGCCGGGACATTTAAAGCAGGGGAATGGTGACCTGTTCGAGGCCTCCTGCCAGCGCTGTGCGATTGGACCTTCGTGTGTCATGATGACTCGCGAAATTTGGGACGAAAGCGGAGGCTTCGACGAGCGTTTTCGCGTGTGCGAGGACTACGCGCTGTGGTTGAGGATTGCGTCAAAATATCGCGCGGGTCTTGTCCCGGGAGAGCCCTTAGTAAAAAAGCATGGAGGGCATTCTGATCAGCTATCCGTTGAGACGCCGTTGCTCGAGCGCTATCGTTTTCTCGCGCTTCTTGAATGGATACAGGCTAACCCTGGCGAAAGAGAGCGAATCGAAACGGCGCGGAGGTCTCTGTTGGATTTCGGCGATCAACTCTATCGATATGGCAAAAAACACGCTATTGCCGAGTGGGCGGATTTTTTCGAGCGCACCGAACTCTCAGGCGAAGTCGATCCGGCGGTGATAGAGAATGCGTGGTTTATTTTACACCTCAATTGGAGCAACCCATTTGAAGCAGGGATCTGATCTGTCTTTGAGAATCGTATTACGGTTACTTTTCCTATGTCTCATTACAAAACAGCTATTCACTGGTTTCGTCGCGATCTGCGGCTCTCTGATAACGTTGCTCTTCGCGAGTCGATTAACCGGTCGGAGAGTGTTGCCACTGTGTATATCTCAAGCGAATGGGAGGGCGATCATGCGTGGACCGGTCCGGGGCGGCAAGCTTTCCTCTGTGGTTGTCTAGACTCGCTGGACAAGAATCTCGACCATATTGGCGGGCATCTGGTTTTTAGAAAAGGTGACGCAGTCGAGGAGCTGGGACGTCTCATCGACGAAGTAGAAGCGGGCGCGGTATTTTTTAATCGGGATCCGGATCCTTATGGCGCCGAGATTGAGAAAAAAGTTCGCGAGCTCTGTCGTTCGCGAGGGATCGATTGTTGTGACTTCCAGGGTATTGTTTTGCACGAACCTTCGGAGGTGCTTACCGGAGGTGGGACACCCTACAAAGTTTACACACCTTATTCACGAAAGTGGCTGGACTTGGAAAAGCCTGAATGCGTTGAAACAGTGAAAGCCATCCGGTCGCCTTCAGGGCTGGGTTCTCTGCCTGCTCCGCGGATCGAGAATTGGGGGCTCAACTTTGACTCCGAATTGCTGAGAGCTCCCGGGGAAAAAGCGGCCCGGCAGCGCCTCGATCTTGCCGTGAAAGAGAGCATTGGAGAATACGCCGAAATGCGGAACGATCCTTTTGCCGACGCGACCTCGCATCTCGGAGCAGATCTGCGCTATGGAACGATTTCGGTGAGGGAGGTCTATCATCGCGCTGAAGTGGCTCGCGAAGCAGGGCGTTCTGAATCCGTTCGCAACTCGATTAACACCTTTCAGAAACAGTTGGGTTGGCGTGAGTTTTTCATGGCAGTGCTGCATCACTATCCCGAGGTGCTCGAAACTGATTTCAATGCCGACTGGCGCGGGCTCCGCTGGGATGATCCGGGCGATGGAGATAAATTCGTAAAATGGAAAGAAGGGCGGACTGGTTTTCCGATTGTGGACGCAGGGATGCGACAGTTGAAGGAGACCGGCTACATGCACAATCGCGTGCGAATGATCACGGCAATGTTTCTGACGAAAGATTTGCACGTTCATTGGATGCATGGGGAATCCCATTTTATGCAATATCTTCTCGACGGAGAGATTGCGAATAACAACGGTGGCTGGCAGTGGTCAGCCGGGACGGGAGCAGACGCAGCACCGTATTTTCGGATTCAGAATCCATGGACGCAGACGGATCGCTACGACAAAGAGGGACGGTATGTGAAGCGCTGGATCCCCGAGTTGGAGAAAGTGGACCCGAAGCGTTTCACGAAGCCTCCCGAGGATGGGAGACCGCTCGTGTCCGACTATGTGTTACCGATCCTGGATCATAAAACCGAGAGAGAAGAGACTCTGTTACGTTTTAAAGCGCACAAAGAAGCGCAGCAGTGACCTGAATTTTTTTAGATTCTTCGTTTTCCTTCTCGGAATCTTCTCTACAGTGGGCACGTGAGTTCGACCTACAAGGTGTTTGCCAGAAAATATCGGCCTAAATCGTTTAATGACGTTTTAGGGCAGGATCATGTCATACAGACATTACGAAATGCCATCGAAAAAGAGCGGCTTGCGCATGCCTACCTTTTCGTTGGACCGCGCGGAACCGGAAAGACTTCGACGGCCCGAATTCTCGCGAAAGCGCTCAATTGTCCCAATGGCCCCAACGCTGATTTTGACCCGGATGATCCCCTTTGCGTTGAGATTGCGGAAGGGAACAGTCTTGACGTGCTCGAGATTGATGGTGCTTCCAACAATGGGGTGGAGCAGGTTCGTGAATTGCGTGACACGGTGAAATTCGCGCCGAGCTCAGGCCAGTTTAAAATTTACTATATCGATGAGGTGCACATGCTCACTACCGCCGCTTTCAACGCGTTGTTGAAGACGCTGGAGGAGCCGCCTGAACACGTGAAGTTCATTTTTGCGACAACTGAGCCGCAGAAGATTTTGCCGACGATCATTAGTCGTTGTCAGCGTTTTGATTTGCGAAGAATTCCGACGGATATCATCGCAACGCACTTGCAATTCATTGCCAGGGAAGAAGGGATCACATTGAGCGAAGAGGCGGCCTTCGCGATCGCAAAAGGCGCTGAAGGCGGGATGCGGGATGCGCAGTCGATGCTGGATCAGCTCGTCGCCTTTTGTGGAGAGAGTATTGAAGAAACGAACGTCCTCGAGATTTTCGGATTTAACTCAGCCGAGTCGATTGCTGAGCTGGGCGGTCTCATTCTCAGAAAAGACAACGCGGGTGCGCTTGCTCGCGTTCAGGAGTATGCGGAAGGTGGCAAAGATCTTTCGAAACTGCTTGGCGATCTCATTGGGCATTTTCGTCATGTTCTCGTGATGAAGGTCGATCCAAATTCGACCGGAACCGAAGTTTCCTCCGAGGTTTTGAAGGAGGTGAAGGCGCAAGCTGAGATCATTGATACCTCACGCCTTCTCACTTTGATTGATCTTCTCGCCGAGACGGATGGTCGAATGAAGTGGGCACCGAATAAGAAACTGCACTTTGAGATCGGCGCGATCAAAGCGATTCAGGCGGTCTCCGAATCGACGATTGACGATGTCATTGCAATGGTGAATTCGGCGGCGACATCAGCTGGAAATTTGCCAGCGGCTGCCTCTGTTACGCCGGTCGCAGCAGAAACGCCGACAGCGCCGCCCGCAGAAGCAGTGAACCCACCAGCTGAGGCTCCGGCGGTGAAATCAAATTTGGTGGGACAGTTGGCCGGAGCCGTTAGCTCGACTCCACAGCCCGAACCGGCAGCAGCTCCGGCCCCGGCTCAGCCAACACCTCAAGTTTCTGTTGTTGAATCTACTCTGGCTAGCGAACCGGCTCCGGCCAGCGTGGCTCCAGCAGCAGCAGAGGAACCCGCTGCGCAATCAGTTGCATCACCAGAACCGACCAGTGCGCCCGCTGCTGCTCCGGGAAGTTTATCAGGAGCAGCTCTTTGGGATGAAGCAAGGCGTCTTCTAATCGAGCAGCGTCCTCTCTTTGATACCTGGCTCAACGCCGCTATTTTTCAGGCCGAAGATGCTGAGTCTTACACGATCGCCTTCTCAACAGAACAGCGGTTTTTCAGAGAGTCTCTCAGCCGTTACGAGAAAGACATTGAAGCCCAAATTCAAGCGCTTACGGGAACGAAAGCCAAGCTTCTCATCGAAGTGCGAGAAGATGTCACTCCGATGGAAGTGCCTGATCTCGATGCCGAAGACGACGAGGCGCCAGCCGAGGGCGGATCTGCAAATCAGAGCGCCGCAACGATTCCGGTTGAGGCAGTTGCGCCACCGGAGCCTGAGAAAGAAGATTTCGCTAACGATCCTCTCATTAAAGAGGCGTTGAGCGCATTTGAAGGACGAATTATTAAGTCTTAACATTTACTCAAAATCCAAAACGAATTGATATGAACATCGCGAAGATGATGAAGCAGGCCCAGCAAATGCAGAAAAAAATGGGCGAAGTGCAGGAGGAGTTGGCTAAACAGGAAGTTGAAGCCAGCGTCGGTGGCGGCAAGGTGGTCGTGATCGCAAATGGCGCGGGGGATGTCATTTCTATCAAAATCGATCCTGCCGTAGTCGACCCTGAAGATACCGAATTGCTCGAAGACCTTGTCTTGAGCGGAGTGAAGCAGGCGATCGAGCAGGGCAAAGCCTTGAGTCAGGATGAAATGGGCAAACTTACCGCTGGTATGGGACTGCCTCCCGGACTGGGATTTTAGTCCACCTGAGAACCGGGAGTAGGGATGAAGCTGGTCGATCTGATCTATCCCAGCATCCCGCTTTCAACTGTGGGTCGCATTGCGGCCTTGACCGCTGCCGGAGCGCTCGTGGGAGGTTTCTACGGCGTGCTTCACGATCAGGTCACCTACACGATCGGGCCGGAGTATTTTACCCGGTTCAAGTTCGACCAGTTTTCCTACGCCCGCCCTGCGTTGGATAGCCCGCGTCTCTTCGCTGGCATCATTGGGTTTCTCGCCAGTTGGTGGGTCGGTGCCTTAACGGCATGGGTGCTCGCGAGAGTTTCTGTGAAAAGAGAAGGGTTGCTACCTCCCCATCGTGTTGTCGCGAAGTCCTTTGCGCTTGTTTTTGCCACGACGATGGTCTCAGGGGTGATTGGATATTGCTGGGGACTTTACCGCCGCACGACAGGCCATTCGGAGGGGTGGCGGGACTGGATGGCTGAACTCGGTGTCATTGATGAAAAAGCCTTCATGACCGTGGGATACATTCATAACGCCAGCTACATCGGGGGGAGCGTGGGGATGTTCTTTGGGATTATGTATCTCATAAGGTGGTGGCAGAAAGAGCGCGGCCGAAATCGAACCCTGTAAGGTCGCTGAACCAACAGGGTTGCATATCCGGCAGGGAAGGCCCTTGCCTTTTTTCGAAGCCGTGGCTTAATTCGCGGCATGCTTGCTGTTGTAGTTACTATTGAAGCCCATTTAGATAAAGTGGATGACATGATCTCCGCGTTGAAGGGGAATGCTGCTCACTCACGCCATGAGCCTGATTGCCTGAAATGGGAATGGTCTCAGCACGTGGATGACGAAACAAAATTTGCGATCTACGAGCTCTACACGAATCGGGAGGCGTTTCTTGCGCACAAGGCGAGCGATCATTTTGCCGTCTGGGTTGAGGCAAGCACTCCGTGCATGGCGAATAAAGTCGCAGGGCAATACGAAGTCTCAGATCCCGATTCACGCGGATAGTAGTGAGCTACCGCGCAATGGAGGCCCATTGTGGCTTCGATTCAATTGGCTAACTGAGATTGGCTCGGACGTTTAAGTCTCCGGCGAAGTGTTTAGCGCCCGAGGGTTTGGAACGCTTGACCGATGAGCACATCGAAGAGGTCGGTGTTTACCTCGATGTGAAATATGATAAACGTGAGCTACGGCTGGAATTTGTTCCACCGGTGGACAAAAACGCTATTTTTGAGCTAAATCTCGACAATTACGAGATGTTTTGCCGCATCGAGTCCTTTGAAATACCGCGAATAATTCTCCCCGGAGCATTTTCGCTGCTTAGCTTCATTTCACCAGGGTGAATGATTGGAACCAATCTCAGTTGATTGGTTGAGGCGGCCAGCGAGAAGCTAATAAGAGTCCCGCGTCGTGAAAACTCGTTCCACGGGACCGCGAAAAGAATTCTCTACTCAGACTCTACTTCCTTAATATCGGCCTGATCACGAAGCTGGTCGATGATCGCTTGAATGGCGTTGTTTCGCGTCTCGGTGAGAAGTTGTTCCCCCAGTGTTGGAATCTCCTCTTTAGGGATAGGTGCTGGAGCTTTCTGTTCGATCACTTTAAAGAGATGAAATCCGTAATGAGTAGCAACGACAGGGCTGATCTCTCCTACTTCCAGTGAAAAGGTAATTGCTTCGATTTCAGGCATGGTGTCGCCTTGCTTCATGAATCCCAAATCGGTATCCCTGTCGTCGGAACCATGTTCCCGCGCTGCGACATCGAAATCTTTTCCTTCGAGAAGCTCTCGACGGAGCGTTCTGAGTGCGACAAACGTTTCTCTTGCGGCTTCGTGACTCGAAGGCTCAACGAAAATCTGGCTCACGCGAACTTCTTCCTCGCTCATGAAGCGGGCGATGTTTTCCTGGTAATAGGCTTCCAGCACTTCCTCAGAGGGTGCTTCTGGAAATGGCAGGTCTTCATCCATGAGGCGATCGACCGTCATGCTGCTCTTGAGGCGGCGGAGGATCATGGCTTTGTCTCCCTGGTTCAGGCCCGTGTTGTCGTAAAACTCTTTTTCGCCGCCGTGCTCTCCTTTGATTGCCTCGAAGCGCTCGGCGACTTCTGTTTCTGAGATTTCCCCGAAACGCTTCACCGATTCCTGCTCCATAAGCGTGCGATTTAAAACATTGTCGCGGGCATATTGCTGAAACTCTTCGTCGCGATCACAGCAGACGACTTCTCCCTGAGACTGGTAGTGCTCTTTAATGGATTCGAACTCCTCTGCGATCTCTTCGTCCTCGATTCGGACGTCATTGATGATAAGTGCCATGTCGGGAAGATGGGACAGGTTTCTTTTTTCCGCAAACAATGGCTTATACTTAGATCGCGTCCCTCGCTGCACCGAGTGTGGAATGCAGTTGAAACGATTCTGATTAGAGGGATCTTTCCCGCAATATGTTGGGTGAAACGAAAAAGGCATTTATTCTTGGCGCGGGTTTGGGAACCCGTTTGCGGCCTATGACGGAGAATCTTCCGAAGCCGCTCGTGCCGGTCGGGAACAAGCCGCTCATTACTTATGCTTTCGATCACCTCAAGGCAGATCTGGGGATTTCTGAATTTTTGATCAACACACACCATTGTCCGGAGGCCTACGGTGAGACTTTTCCGGAAGCGTGTTATGACGATGCGCCGCTGATTTTACGGCATGAATCGACATTGTTGGATACCGCCGGTGGAATTGATAACATTCGCGACTGGCTGCCCGGGACGGAGTCCTTTGTTGTCTACAATGGCGATATTCTGACCGACATGCCGCTTCGCGAGGCGTGGGAGAAACATAAGGAGTCGGGGGATTTGGTAACCCTGATTCTTCGTTCCACCGGTGATGAACTTCGGGTGGGGTTTGATCCGGACACGGGACAGGTGGTCGATTTGAGGGGGGCACTTCAACCTGACTGGCCGCATCGATTTCAGTTCACGGGCATTTATTTCGTTTCGCCTGCTTTTTTGAAATTCATTCGGCCCGGGAAAATTGAGTCTGTGGTGTTGCCATTTCTGGAAGCAATTCGGGCGGGCGAAGCGGTAGGTGGGATCGTTGTTGATGAGGGGCATTGGAGTGACCTCGGAGACAGGGAATCGTATCTTGATGCGCAGAAAGTGCTTTCCGGCGAATTTCCAAGATACGGCGATCGCTCGTTGGGAGAGCGCATTTCTTCGGATGCCAAAGTCTCTGCCAGTGCGGAGATTGATGCCGTTTCCGCGATCGGAAGTGATGCAGAGATTGGCGAAGGGGTCACGATTAAAGAATCGGTGATCTGGTCGGGAGCATCGGTGGAAAAGGGTGCTGTGTTGAACCGGGTCGTCGTTCGTGGAGGGCAGACAGCCACCGGGAACTTGGAAAAGTGCGACTTGTAGCCCTAAAAGGGAGGGTGGCGGAGGCATCGTTTCGGTGCGAGGTTCTTTTTTTGAATAATTATCCAACGAATTGAGTCTTTGATACGTCAGATAATGGACGTGCATTCACTCTCTTAAGTTTCACCCCACGAAGAATTGGAAAAAATCGACATTCCCAGACGGACGGTTTACCGGCTTTCGCTCTATCAGCGTTGTCTCCAAAAATTTAGTAAAAATGGCGTCGAGACCGTTTCTTCCGAAGATCTCGCTGGAGCTGCCGGAGTGAAGCCGACCCAGTTGCGTAAGGATCTCGGTCACGTAGGCCAGTTTGGAACCAGAGGTCTTGGCTATGGCGTGACGACGCTTTCGGGGGCTATCTCGGGTATTCTCGGTCTTTCGGTTCTTCAGCCAGTGGTCATGGTTGGTGTCGGTAATCTCGGATCGGCGCTCCTGAGATATGGGGGATTTCGCCGCGAGGGATTTGAAATCATTGCTGCTTTCGATGCGGATACGGAGCATGTGAAGTCGACGACCGAAGAAATGGGTGTTCCGGTTCTTCCGGTCGATCATCTCGCAGAGTATGTGCAGACTCACGGTGTCCGTGTTGCTATTATTGCCGTGCCGGAAGCGGCGGGACAGTCGGTTGCCGACGATCTTGTCGCACAGGGGGTGAAGGCGATTCTCAATTTTTCTTCCGCCGTGCTGTCGGTTCCGGAGGGTGTCATGGTGAATCAAGTGGATCTTGCCGCTGAACTCGGGAGCATTTGTTTTTTTGCCAGCTGAGTTTAGATGTCTGTTTCCGGATTGGTCGAGATTCCCTACGAGGGAGAGTTTTCGCTGGTGGATACCCTCAAATCCGGGCAGCTCTTTCATTGGGAATCGGCTCTGCTTGACGGTTGCGCAGGCTTTGCCGGATGTGCAGGGGGCAAGGGCCCCTCATTCATTACTCAGTCCGAAGATGGTCGTGTCTACGGGCTTTCAAATGATGAGACGCTTCTGTCGGGTTACTTCGGTCTTGATCATGCGATGGATTCAATTCATGCGACGTTTCCTCAAGGCGATGAAGTGTTGGCGGAAGCGATTGTCTATTGTCCGGGAATTCGTCTCGCGCGTCAGCCGATGTGGGAGTGCCTCGCTACTTTCATTACCTCTTCGTTAAAGCAGGTGGCTCACATCCGCGCGATTTCTATGAAATTGCGACGTCGTTACGGAGTTGCTCACGAACTGGCCGGTCAGACTTTTTATTCGTATCCCGAGCCCCGCGCACTGGCGAGCGCGGGTGAAGAGGCTCTGCGCGAGTGCTCTCTTGGCTATCGGGCCAAGTCGTTGCATCTTGCGGCGCAGGCGATCGAGTCGGGGAGTTTTGACCTGGCACAAATTGAAAGCGAGGAGGATCCGGAAAAAGTCATGGCCGCGTTGCTGGAGCTTCATGGGGTCGGTGAAAAAATTGCAAATTGCGTGCTTCTTTTCAGCGGAGGGTTTCACGGGGCTTTTCCCATCGACGTCTGGATAGAGCGCATTCTGCGGGAGAATTACCGCAAGCGGGTGCGTGGTCAGAAACTGCAGAAATGGGCGGTGGATTACTTCGGTGAGAACGCAGGTTATGCCCAGCAATACCTCTTTCATTTCGCTCGAAAGACGCTTTAAATAAAAGGTCTGTGATCTAGATCACTTCATTTCCACCCGACTCATGTCTGAGCAACAAAAGGTATTTGCCAGTGTTTCCGGAGCGCTGGTCGCACATCTCATCTTTTTGATGGCTGTCTTTGTGCTGTTGACGACTCGCAGTGTGAGCAGGGATTCCTCGACCGCAGGACATAAGTCGGCGCCTCAAACACAGGAGGTAACGGTGATGATGAGCGATGTGATGGAGAACCTGGAGCGTGAGAAAGCGAAGTCCCAGCCTCTCGTTGATTCAAAGACGGGGCGTAAATTTGTCAGCACAGAAGTCAACGAAGCGGAACTGGAAAAGCCGGACCGTCCCCGCTTTGAATCGGATCGCAATACCACCGCGGCTTCGCAATTGCGGCCTGATGAGATGTTACCGGAGGAGTCGGGCCCGACTTTGGTTGGCTCGGGATCGGATTCCGACCTCACTCTCAAGGATCAGAGATACAGCGACGGGGAAGTGCACAGGATGCCTTCCGCCCAGCGCGGAAGAGGTTCTAAAACGGGTCCGGCACAGGAAGCGGGTGCATTATCAGAAGCGAATGAGGAGACGGAAAAAATCTATGTGACGAAGAATGACTCCGAGACTTCGGTTGCGGTTTCGGACGACTCGTCACTCGCGGCTAAAGCGGAAGAGGGTGGAGGCAACGAGGGGGACGATGGATTTTCGGCTGAGCGACGTAAGGATGATCGAAACGGGAAAGCCACAAAAGAGGGCGAGAATGCCGTTGATGCTGAAAAGACCGCGATGGGGGAATACAAGCAAGCGGTGAGAAATGCGGTGGCCAAAAAGTGGCATCGCTACCGGGCAGAAAAGGAAGGAACCGTTATCTGGGGGATGTTAAAGTTGACCTTTCGTGTCGATCGAAACGGCGAGGTTCAGCAGTTGCAAATTACTAAGAATGAGGCGAATGCGACCTTGCTCGATATTTCGCTTCGGGCGATCCGTGAGTCTGACCTGCCGTCAATGCCGCCCGGGGTTGCAGAAGAGGCAGGAGAAGAGGGGCTCGAAATTCGCTACGATATTATTACCTATTAAACGACCGCAATGCTTGATCCTTCCGTGAACGAAAAAGTGTGGGCCTTCCTTCTTTCGGGGGGCATTTTTATGGCCTTTATTGCAGTCTGCTCCTTTGTCGCGATTGCGGTCAGTATTCATCGCTCGATCACTCTTCGCTGGAAGTCAGTGATTCCGCTCGAGCTACGAAATGACCTTGCTCATTGCGATCAAGTTTTTGAGAGCGAGAAACCTGCCGATCTTTATCAGTCTCTGAAACAAAGTGACAGTCCCATTGGACGAATCGGGCGCATTGCTTTATCCCCTGAGTTTTCAACCCGAGAGGAAGCGGAGAGTGCGGTCGAAGCGACTGCAAAGGAGCAGATGGTTAAGCTGGAAAACGGGATGGGAGTTCTCGAGGTGGTGATTACGATCGCTCCGTTACTGGGCTTGCTTGGAACCGTTAGCGGGTTGGTGAGTGTTTTTGCCACACTCGGAGCAAGAGGTGATGTGGCCGATACTTCGTTGATTGCTGCGGGAATTGCGGTCGCTTTGAATACTACCATCGCCGGTTTGGTCGTCGCAGTGGTCACGGTGATATTTCATTCCTATTTTACTCGTCGTCTTGAGGGGATCGCCGCGAGAATCGAAGTCATTATCGGGCACCTTTTGCATGAATTTTATCGTGCAGGTGGCGCAGGTTTGTATGCCAGGGAATCTTCTGTGGAGTTGGGTGGTATTGTGCGTGCAACGACAATTGCAAGTGAAACGGCGCTTTCAGAGCCTCCAACGGTGGAGGGGCAGCCGTGAATATTTACCGGAAAAGACGCCAGCGCCCTGCGGTTCCGATCATCACCTTGATCGACATTCTCGCGATTCTGCTGATATTCTTCATTGTTACGACAACCTTCAAAACGCGCGAGTCGCTCTTAAAAGTTAATTTGCCATCATCCACCAAAGTGTTGGGCGGGGAAGACTCCAGTCGCCGCGTTACTTTGTTACTGAGTGCTGATGGCAGGCTCTCTCTTGCAGACCGGATCCTTCCCGTGGAGCAACTTGCGGCGGCACTGAATGGTTTGCGGAGGGATAATCCCGATGCTCGCCTCGAACTGAAAGCAGATGAGGGGGCTCCACTCGGGTCCATGGTCAAAGTGTGGGATGCCGCGGCAGAGGCCGGTCTTGAAATTGGAGACTTACCTTTGAGGATCGTCTTGAAGGAGTAGAACGAAAGCTCTCCTGAATTTACCGTTGGAGGGCTGAAAGATTGGGGTAAGATACGGGTAATATTTTTTGTCATGATTCGTAAGATTGTTTTCTACCCAGACCCTGTTCTTCGAAAGCCTGCTGCTCCCATTACGGAAGTGACTGATGAGGTGCGCGCCCTCGCTGAGGACATGATCGAAACGATGTACGACGCCCAAGGCGTTGGATTGGCTGCGCCTCAGATTGGCATTTCGCAGCAGTTGGCAGTGGTTGATGTTTCCCACGACGAAGAGTGCATTACCTATCTTCGCGTGAATGGTGAGGAGGCGACGCTCGATGAAATTTGTCCCCTCGTGTTTTTCAATCCTGAACTGGAAATGTGCGGCGACAAGGAAGGCGACACCGAGGGATGTTTATCGTTCCCTGATCTGCGAGGTGATATCATTCGACCATCAGAGGTAAAAGCGACGTTGCAGACCCTTGATGGAGAAACTCTCGTGATCGAAACTGATGGTCTCTTTGCGAGAGCGATTCAGCATGAGACGGACCATCTTTTCGGGAAGCTTTTTATCGATCGTATGAGCAGCGCGCGAAAGCTGGCGATCAAGCGCCAGTTAAAGGAGATGCAGGCCGAATACGGCTAAGCTTATCCATCCACACATTATGAAAGAAGGTCTCTCTTATTTCCTGAAAGGTGCCGCAATGGGGGCCGCTAATGTCATCCCCGGTGTTTCCGGTGGAACTGTCGCTTTTATCACCGGCATCTACGAGCGGCTCATTAATGCGATCAAAGCGATCGACACTGCGGCGCTCAAACTGATTCTGAAAGGGCAGTTTCGGGCGTTTGCTGCGAAGATTGATTTCCAGTTCCTTTTCCTGCTAGGGCTCGGGGTAATCGCAAGTATCGTGACTCTCGCGGAATTGTTGAAGTACCTTTTCGCGAATCACGCCGTACATGTCTGGGCGTTCTTTTTCGGGCTCATTTTTGCTTCGATCTATTTTGTTGGAAAGCAGGTCAAGAAGTGGACGGTGGGTTGCATCATCGCCCTCCTCGTTGGAACTGCGATCGCGCTTGCTGTTTCGCTGCTGAAACCTGCGTCAGAAAATGACAGCACACTGTATCTGCTTTTGTGTGGAGTCGTGGCCATGGCCAGCATGATTATTCCGGGGCTTTCCGGTTCATTTGTTCTGCTGCTGTTAGGAAACTATCAGCTCATTATGATTGATTCGGTTTCCGGTCTCAAATCAGGTTCGATCGAAGCGGTGAAGACACTCATTCCCGTTGGAATCGGAGCGGTCCTGGGGGTGGTTCTTTTGAGCCGACTCCTTTCCTGGGTGTTTCGTGAGTTTCATGATTTAGCCGTTTCTCTTCTTACCGGATTTGTTGCCGGCTCTTTATTGATTATCTGGCCCTGGAAGAGTGAGATCATTACCCGTTTTGAAATCGAAGGGGGATGGAAGGAAAAAGTGACCGGCTATGATTGGTTTCTCCCCGGGCTTTCGGGTGAATTTTTCCTATCGATTGCTTTCATGCTTTTGGGCATCGTGCTTGTCTGGTTAATGGAAAAGAGCGGTGGCGGTGCCTCTGTTTCTGAACTTGATTCGACCACGACTGAAGACTGATGTTTTGCTGGAAAACGATCTGGAACTAACTTAGTTTTCCACGTGCCGGGGCGTTGAGAAAAACTAACTTTTTCCATCGCGGAATTTGTTCTATGACCTCGTCATGGAACCATCTCCGGAGGCCTCTATTAAGGTTTTACCAGCGTTCCGGCACACTTCTTTTATGAGAGCTCTTTTGCATGCCTGCGCCATCGGTGTCTTGCTTTTCACTTCAACAGGTTGTTTTGAAAAAACAGCGCCGTTTGCTCTCTCTGAGCTTCGCGATGCGCCCGCTCATCTCAAAAAGCAGCGACTCGAGTTTCAAGGTATAATTCATCCTGATCTTGCAGGCGTTCATGAATGGAAAAAGAGCGCTAGCTCGGCTAGTAAAACCGGGGGAGGGGTAAAGCGATCTAGGTGGAAATACGTGATTCCTGTGACGGACAGCGATTGGAAAAAGGGTGAGCCGGTATCGCTGTGGATTACTTTTTCGTCATTTAGAGAGGATGTCACCAGTGAAATTCGAGCGCTGAAAGCGGCGCTTAGCCGGGGCTCAGTTGTCGCTCTGCATCGTGATTTTCCGGATCGGGAAATGGGCGTCCTTCGAGGAACGTCGGCCTGGCAGCATGCCGTCGCAAATGCTGAATCCCGGCATGGAATAAAGAGCCGCCCCCGTGCGCCCATCGTTTCGTGGAAACCTTGAATGAGTCTCTGTAGGCTCGATTATAGCCTTGTCGTCATTTGACGAAACTGTGATAATTCCGCTCTTCTAGGGAATTATTATGAAAACACGAACTCTGTTTTTTTTAGCGAATAGCTTTCATTCTGTTGCCGCGCTGATAGTTACGATGCTTGTTTTTGCATCACTGAACGCAGTAGCGATCACCTTAACGGGATCGAACGGTCGAGCCGCTGAGCTTTTGGGAATCAAAGACGCGACGCCGAAAGGGCTGACTGCTCAAACCGTTGCCGATGGTCCTATCATCGGGATTCCATGGGCAAAACTGGATATAGCCGCAATGGAGCGAGACCAAAAGTTGATCTTCGCAGCTTATGAACGGGCGAAAGCCGGAGAGACCGTTCCGCTCGATTTGGGAAGTTTTGCCAAGGTCGAAAAAAATCCTGATGGCCAAACGAAGAAGTCAAAATACAGAGGTTGGACTGATATAGCGGTGGGTGGAAAAACGTTTGCGATTCAGATGCCTCTGGGACAGCCGCGTGGCATTCTGTTGCTCGCGCTCGGAGATATGGGGTGGTCAATGCGGAATCTCGGGGGGAGAAATCGGGGCGAAGGGCCGTGGGCTGAGTTTCAGACCAAGTATGGAATGGCCATTATGTCTTATGACTTTGATAGCGGTTCTCGCGATCCAACTGTGATGGACAGTTTTGCGTTTGCTGAAAAAGGAAGCGGAACTCAGGTCATGAATGCGATTTCTAATTTCGCCATTGCGATGAAAAAGCCGGAGTTGGTGGAGCTTCCAATAGCGGTCTGCGGGATGGACCGGTTTGGATCTGCATTTGCCTATCATTTCGCACTCTGGAAACCGGAAATCATTCTCGGCGGCGTCTTTTCAAAAGGCGGTTTCTATAATGCCGAGCCTTCTCCGGAGGCGCTAGCGCTTCCTTTCGCTTTTATCTGGGGGGAATATGGGAACAATCATCAGTTGTGGCAGAATGAGAATAGTGCTGAGCACATTCTGAAAAAGCATGCATCGATGAAACCCAATTGGATGGGGGCGAAGGAGTATCGGGGGGATAGTGAACTGTCCCAACTCTCAGATCAGTTTACCCGCGTGTGTCTGAAAGCGATTTTGGATGAACGCCTTCCTGAAAAAAAGGCTAAACCGGCGCCGAAGCCAGAACCCGAAGGTGAAGAAGGAAAAGCGGAGAGCGAAACGACTGATGAAGAAGAGGAAATGGAAGAACCGGAACCGCTTGTTCTTCCATTTGATCGCAGCAACGGATTCGTTGGAAATTTTAAAACTAAGGAGGCGGTCAAGATCACTGACCCTGATGCCGTTCTGTCTGAAGATGAAACCTTTATTATCAGCGGCGCGCTGACAGCTCCCTGGAAGCAGTTTCTTACCGGCGAATTTGAGGTGCGAAACTAGTAGGGGGGGGCAATTTTTCTGCTGTGCTCGACATAGCAAAGAATGCAATATTGCGTTCCTATTCTGTCGGGCGGCCCCTGTTAGTCTAGCGATTGCGCTCTTCTGAAAAGACGTCGCCGGTTGGTTTTTCCGGAAGGGTTCCTTTCCAGGCCTCGATTTTCTTCAAAAGCTGAAGGACGACTTCGGACTGCGCCTCTTTCAGGTCTGTCTTTTCGAAGGGATCGGCGACAATGTCGTATAGCTCGACGTAAGAAGCATCTGCAGTTGAAACGAGTTTCCACTGTTGATCGACAATTGCGTAGGAAACCCAATGAAACCCATTTGGGGAGGACTTGCCTGTCTTGGCTTTCCAGAAAAGTGGCTTCTCGCGGGTTTTGACTTCGGATTCGCCTTGCAGTGCGGCAACTTGGCTTACTCCGTCTGGCTGGTAATCGGCAGGGAACTCGACGCCGGCGATCTCACAAAAGGTCGGAAGTAGATCAACCGCTGAAATGAGAGCCTCTTTGTTCTCGACTCCCGCGGCAATCTTTCCGGGCCAGCGTGCGATGAAGGGTACATTGATACCGCCTTCGAATAGAGCCGCTTTGTAGCCTTTCCGTCCGGCGGTAATGCCCTTGGCGGCATTGATTCCCCAACCGGCTCCTGTGGCTGTGTCGTAGCTCAATTTTAACTCTCCTGCTTTTGATGCTCGTGCAGGGCCATTGTCCGAACTGAAAACAACGAGGGTATTGTCCGCGATTTTGAGTCGATCCAGAGTGTCGAGCACTTCACCGATTCGATCGTCAGCATGAGAAAGGACCGAGGCGAAAATCGCATCGGGCTGGCTCTCCATATCACGGAAACGCCACTCGTATTTGGGAACGGTATGAAAGGGTGTGTGTGGCTCGTGAACCCAAAGGTTGATGAAAAACGGTTTTCCTTCTTCCACTGATTTTTCGATGAACGCATTGGCGTGCATTGCGTCTTCGTGAACCGGCATTTGCTCTCCTGAGCAATTGAACGCGCCGAACTCATCGTAGCCGTAGACACCGGGGGACGGAGAGTCCGGAATCATGTTGTTGGCGAGGTGCCATTTTCCAAAATGCGCCGTCGCATAGCCGGCGGTTTGCAGAAAGCGGGGAAGGGTAGGCGCTTTGGTGTCGAGCCAGTCGGGCATGCCTCGTTTTTCGTTGCTGGGAACCCAGGCAAAATGTCCGTCAATATTATAGCGGGCAGGAAAGTGTCCTGTCATCACCGCGGTTCGGCTCGGTGAGCAGACTCCGCTAGCCACTGTGAAGCGATGGAAATCGGTGCCCTCGGCAGCGAGTCGATCAATGTTGGGGGTCTTCACATAAGGATGTCCATGGCATGACAAATCACCCCATCCCCAGTCGTCGGAAAAGATGAACAGGATGTTAGGCTGTTCTGATTCGGCTGCAAAAAGAGGATTGCTTTGAAGAACTGCGAAGAGGGCAAGTAATGAACAGAAACGGCTGATTGTCATGATGGGGAGCTTTAAAGAATTGTCACTAGTCTATGGCATTTCCGGCTCCAATCTCACCATTTTTATGGCCCTATTGAGTGTTTTGTTTTCCTGTAACCGCAGCGATGATTCTCTGTCGTTGTTTTCTGAAATCATTTCCTCCAATGAAACGGCTTCCTTCTCTCGTCTTGATTCTGTTTTTCACACTCGCACCGTGTCCCGCTGATCAGGTCACCAGTGCAAGCGAACTGGTGGAGGCCGTTCAGCATGGATCGGTAGGAAGCGTCATTGAGATCGCTCCGGGAACCTGCGAACTGGAGTCGCCGCTCGAATCGAAATCGGGCGTTACTTTGAAGGGGGGCGTCACGGCCTCTCTTGCGCAGGGATGAAAGCTATCGAGCCACGATCCGCGACAACACGCTGATCAACGTGGCTGACACCGATCACTGCGAGAATCAATCTGGCAACAATGGTGTTTCAGGGCTCGAGGAGCCCCTTGCTTTCCGATGCGGAGTTCATGGTGAACTCGTTGTTGATGGGTGGAAGAGCGAGCTTCAGCCCATCGAAGGAGGAGCGAAGCCTTCGCCGTAGCTGCGGGAGAGAATCTCCTTGTTCGCTTGCTCGTGATTGGTGAAGCGGTAGTTCGCCGCATCCCAATGCAGTTCCTGCCCGGGGAAGCGGGTTGCTTTGGTGGCAAGGAGTGCCGGCTCAGTAATGCGTGATCCAATATCGAAACGGGTCCAAAGAGGTTTGTCTTCGCCAAGGCAGCAGTCTGCCCAGTCTTTCCAGTGCTGGCGGGGAGCGACTTCGGGCATGGGCTCATTTTCAACTAGTTTGCCTTTGCGATAAATTTCTATTTGTCCGCCGGGCTCGACGAGAAGTGCTCCTTCCTCACAAACGATCATGGTGCAGCTCCCCGTAATCTTCGAAACCGGTAATCCAAGAGAGGCAAACGAAGGGCGAATCTTACTGTCGTTGTAATGAAGCACGAACTTATCACCGGCAAAGTTATCACCGCCGGGATAGGTGACCATCGACTGGTTGTATCCGGTATGGCAGTCATTGGAAGGCTTGATCGTGTTGGTCTGGACTGCCTCTGGAGACGCAAGATCATAGGCGAAGTAAAGCACGTCGATAAGGTGACATCCCCAGTCAGCGAGCATTCCTCCACCCGTTTCCCAGTAGGAGCGCCAGCGCCTCGGGTGCAGGTCCTCACTGTAGGGAAGTTTTTCCGTGAGGACGCCATTCCAGAGATCCCAGTTCATCGTATCCGGAATGTCGTTGCCTGCGGTGATAGGACTCCACGGATCCACAAAATAAGTTCCGCGGCTCATTCCGCCGGTCCAGATGTGCGCTTCGACAGGGCGTCCGAGCCGATTGGATTTCAAAATTTCGACAGCTTGCATACGGCCTGTGGTGCAGGCGCGTTGATTGCCCATCTGAGTGTGAAGTTCCGGACGGGCTGCGAGCGCTTCCCGAATTGTCCGAAGCTCATCCAGTTGATGCACGAGTGGCTTCTGGCCGTAGACGTGTTTCCCGGCATTGAGTGCTGTAACCATCATGGGACAGTGATTGAAGTCAGGCGTGTCGACGATGACCGCGTCGAAGTCGTCGAGCTTGTTCGCAAATGCTTCGCGGTAGTCTGTCACTTTCCAAGGGGTGCCGTGATAGTCTTCGATGCGCGAAAACATCGTTTCATCGACGTCGCAGAATCCGGCGAACTCGACCATTGGATGTCCTTTGAGGCCTTTGCGTTGCATGCCTCCGATTCCACCGGTTCCTATTTGGAAAATTCGGAGCTTGCTGTTCTTGTTAGTCGCGGCGCGGACAGTGGCAGCGTTGGATGCGATAACACCGGTTCCGAGCGCAGCGGCAGAACGGAGGAAATGGCGACGATTCATCGGGCTCGAAGGCTTAACAGATTTCATGCAGCAAACCTAGCGGCTTTTTTTATGGCTGGCGAGCCTGCGTGCATCCCGCTTTCGTGGTGGCAGAGATGGTGCATCCCTACTTAACGGGAAAAACAAAGCCACTTCGCTCAGTCTCTCCAGTGAAGCGTCTTTCCTGGTAATTTTACCTCCGTGTGAAAACGAAAGAAAGTCGCATCATCGCCCTGAGCCGCCACAGTCAACTGGCTTACCGGTTCTTCGAACCGAATCGTTACTTGGGTATTGACCTCCGGATTGCCGATGATGGTTTGAGCTGTTTTTGTCGCCTCGTTGGGATTGTTGATGATCGAAAAAGGACAATCAAAATGGACACGATTTCCATTAGCGATTCCCCAGATGGTTAACGTCAGCAGATTCTGTGGGGTATCGAAAGTGACGGTATGTTCGATAGGCTTCTTCCCATGATTGTTTGCGGTCACGACGGCGTCTGCGGAGGCGGTGCTTTCATGCTGCGGGCCGTTCCAAGTGACCAATGTTTTGCCCAGTCTGCCCGTAGTCTTGACCAGCGAGTCGATCTCCCACTCGATCGAGATCTTGCTGGAGCGTCCCCCGGTTCCTTCTAACAGGGAAAGTAAAGTAGGCAGGTCGCTGAAAGGCTCGCCGACTTTAAACGAGTCACCGGTCTTAGGATCGAAGCCACTCAATTGATTCTCTGCCCAGTCGGATAATCCATCGTTATCGGAATCGACTGACTGCTCGGACTCTTGTTTTTCCTGCTGCGCCTGAGGGCTTGCATGATCGGAGGATGGAAATTTGGCTTCCAAGATGTCACTGGAACCATTGGCATTGAGATCAATAATAGAGGCACTTTCAATCGCTGCTGTTTGATACAGCCGAACTCCGAGCCGGGCATAGCTGTCAGAGCAATAGTGGATGCCATCTCCTTTTGAATCACCGTTTTCGAAGCGCGTTTTCAGGTCGCTGTTAGAAGGGGTGACGCGAACGCTTGAGTCGGTTTTTGCCAGATCTGACATCGCCGCGTTGATGAAAGCAGCCGACTCGTTGAGTCGCGAGTAATTTGAAGAAGGCGTATCGACCCAATCACCGCGGAGTAGACTGTAGACAATGGGAAGTTCTTTGAGGTTCAGCGCCTTCTCTAACGCCGCTTGAACCACAAGAAATCGCTCACGAAACTCGGGGGCGCTTTTGGTGGAGGAATCGCTTTCACCGGTCATCACGAAGGCGCCTTTCCACTTTGCGGTGTAGCCGAATTCGTCTTCGGCTTTCTTCTGCTGCGCTTTCAGATAATGAACCATTGGTTCAAAAAGATTATTTTCTTCCGGAAGAAAATTGATGATCGAGGTTCCGCCGGAACAGAACTTGGCCAACAAAACAGGGCGGGGTGATTTCGCGGCGAGGAAGCGGCCAAGGGTAACTTCTGCGCCGATCCGTTCGCGGGAGTCGGGTTGCATCACTCCGAGCGGAACATCCTCAGGTTGAGTGCCGTTTTGGTAGGAGCGTTCGCGGTAGGCATATAAGAATGCGTTGCCTTCGTTCCCAAAATTATAGCGGAGGGCTTCGTTGCTTAACTCAGAGCGGTAAGATCGTCCGTTGGAATTGGACTGACCGAAAATGATATAGCCGTCCATGGGACGCTTCTTCTCGGTGATTCCTTCCCTGGAAGAGGCAGAGAGATTGAGCGTCGCTAAAAATGAGAAGAGGATCCCGACTGGCCTGTATTTCATCATTCTTAGATCGGTATCAGATTTTTCAGCGCTTAATAATTATTGGTTACCAGTTTATTTAGAGGTGTCTAAGGCTCTTATTTACTTTTTCTTGCTCGCCTTATCGAGAATCGCTCTTTCTTCGGGGGTAATACTATCGAAACCGTTTTGACTGATCTTGTCGAGAATCTCATCGATCACCGCTGACGGCTTTTTCTCCTGCTTAGGTTCGTCGGGTAGAATCTTGATGAAGGTCGGTAATTTGATCTCGCCTTTTTGATAGCGGATGAAAACGTAAGCAGAGCCAACCGTCGTTACCAACAGGATCAGTGAACCCCAATCTCTCGCTGCGATGCAGGAAAGGGCATTCACGCCGACAATAATCGCGGCGAGAATCCAGGCATCGATCGTGGCAATGAAAATATTGATTCCGGCACGGGGAAGGAGAGTGGCAAAGGCAATGAAAACTCCGAATTCAATCTCCATGATGCCTGCGCACATCATTCCCCGTAGGCCAACGAGGTGAAGCAACGTGACCGCGATAGGGGCAACAAAGAGAAGAACCAGAAGAAGCTTAACGAAAATCCGTCGACCAAAATGGCGCTCGACCTCTTCACCGAATCTCCAAAGAAGGTAGCAGCCAATAACTGTCCAGATACCGGGGGCGTTGACGAAAGCGTAGGTAAATGGCGTCCACAGTTTCCCTTGTTGAAAAGCGCTTTCAAAGCTGAACATGAAATGGCTCATCGCTTCGAAACCAACGATGGCGAAAAGCACCATGCTGGCGACGCCTCCAATCGCGAGAATGGTTGAAAGGTAAATGGGATGCTGTTTCCACCACGTCAGTGGCAGCAGATCCTGAGATTCAGGGAACCAGTTTTTAAACATGAGATGGAGTCGGATGGTTGCAGAAGATACTCAGCGAGTAAAGGGACGAGTCCGGTTGTGTGATCCTTGTTTAGGGCGTGGCGATCAAGGGAAGTTGTTTCCGTAGTGTCGAAGACAACGATCTCGCTAGCCCGGCGCGTTTAGCTCGGGTTCCTTCCGCTGATCTCCTCGATTAATGAGTGCCCATGCAGTCAGGATTGCGGCGAGAATAGCGAGGAGCCAGAGTTGCCAGCGGGGATCGTTTACGGTTCGGTTCTCGGTGATCTTCGCGGGGAGGGCTTTGAGTTCGGAGTAAGGGGCCGCTTCGGAAAAGTCGGCCTCACGGGTGTCGGCGAAATTGCCAGCGCCCCGGAATCTCAGATCGTTACCCTGACGTATCTCAAAATAACCGGGAGTGTTAGGCGCTTTAATTATGCCTGCCTGAGTGGGTGGAATTTCAGCGGCATTGCTTCCGGTTTTGATACCGAGAGGCGCGGCTTCTTCTCCGGTATCCACTGCGATCTTTAGGCGCTGACGCAATTCAACGTTATCTGATTCACTGCCTACTTTCTCAGTTCTGAGTTGGTTCACGAAGCGATGGATGAGGACGATGAATGACGGTAACCTCGCCGCATTCGAATTGAGGACGTCGAAATTGAAAATGAGTTGGCGAATGCCTTCGCTGCGTTTCATGATGATAAGCGGCCGCTCGCCCTGCCAAAGCAACACGGTTTGGCCTTCCGTCGCGGGAAGAGAAGCTGTTTTTTTCGCAATGAGTCCCTGCCAGTCGAGGTCTTTCATTAGCTGATGATTGGCTTTAACGATGGGGCCTGAAAAATAGGCCTGCGGGACCTGTTGCTGATTGAGAAAGGTGATTGAGCGAGGTGGCAGTGGCGCCGGGGCGAGGGGATTGTAGGTCGCAAAGACCAGATCTGGTGTTTCTCCGGTTTTGCTTTGTGGTGTGTTTGGCAGGCTGTCGATGATCCCGGCGACGGAGGCTTCGATATTGGCGTCTCCGGTTCGTGATATGGTCAGCTCTTTTGCTTCGGGAATGAGGAGAAAGCGTTGGTCATCGAGAGGGAAGTCGTCCGGCTTGATGAGTAGCTGAATTTGTGTGGCTCCGGCGGGGAACTTCCCTTTTAATGTCCGGGTTTCGCCGGCTCCCAAATCGATTGTCCGGAAGGCGGTACGTTGTTCTCCGGCGGCGAGGAGCCATTCGCGTGATTGAGGGTTAGCGGAGTAATTCCGAACCGTCACTTGCCAGGAGGTTTCAGCTCCGTCGCTATCGATGCGATGTCCGGCGAAGCCTACGTTCTCGATCGCATTTCCGATACTGAGTTGGACGGTTCCGAAGGGAAGCGTTTCCCTTGGGTGATCGGTTACGAAAATGAGAGTGCCTTCTGAACCGGCAAGGCTGCGTCCGACACGAAGAGCGGTCTCGGGGGAGTGGGCACTGTCGGAGGGATTCCAATTCTCGAGTGCGGTGAGTAGCACGGGGAATTCAGTTCCGCTGTAGAGGTTATCGCCACGGAGTTGAGATTCAACGAGGCGGTATTCAGTCGTCGCGACTGCACTGGTGAGGGGGGGGATCGTTTGGGTGAGTTCGTCAGCGAGTTGGTTTTGAAATGCCACCATTGAGGCAGAGCTGTCGATGATGATCACGACCCGTTGCACGGAACGTTCGCTTGTCCAGCGGGGCTCCACGAGCAGCCAGGTGAGAATCAGCACGGAAAGCAGCTGGAGCCAGAGAGGGAAGGAGCTGCGGAGGCGATCGAACTTTCGGCCTTTGATACTTTGTCGGTCGATGTGCTCGAGCAGAAACAAGGTGCTGATGGGTAGCCTGCGGGATTCCCTCTGAAGAAAGTGAATCAGGAGAATCGCAGGAATGCCGAGGAGGGTAAGAAATCCCAAAGGGTTGGCGAAAATGACGGGCATAGCGCGTGGCGCTTTAAAAGATAGCGCTTCGCGCTGTCACAGGTGAAAGGTAAAAAGTAAAAGGTGCTTGGCTTCTGTGGCCCTGGAGTAGTGGAACGAGAATCGTCCCGAAATTTTGCAGCTTAGGTTTTGAATTCAATTTCATGCCAAATTCAGAGCTCCGGAGGGGACTGCTTCCAGGTTGAGGGCCGCTTCGAAAGGGCTTTCTGAGGGGATGCGGGCGAGAGGGGATTGGGCGCGAATCGCGTCGGCTTTCCAGCGGGCGAAATGGCGCCGGTAGGCTTCAAGGTATTGGCGAAGAACGGTTCGATCAATACGCCGGTCGTGGAGAGCGTTGTTTTCGGTGTCAATGAATTCGTAATTGCCTTCCCAGTTGGGATTTGACTCTTCACGAACAAACGGGCAAAGAATCACACCGCGTCCACTGTGATGGAGAAGTGCCTGCATCGTTGGGCCGGGATCGGAGAGAAACAGCAGATCGCTGATGAAGACTCTCAATGAAAGGGCTCGCAGCGGGATCGCCATGAGATTAGGCGAAGCGGAAGCTTCGGTTTCAGGCATTTCGCTGGAGACTTGCTCCCAGTAGTGAGAAAAGACGGCTCCGGGTTCGAGCGCCTTCCAACGAGGTCCTTTGGAAAGGTAGGCGTGAGTCGCGGCGCCTGATTTTTCACCTGAGGCGATCGCGAAGTAAAAGAGTTCGAGTGCTCGCGTGGCTTTGGCAGGATCAGAAAACATGGAGTCGGAAACATCGAAGATGATCTCGACGACGGGCCTTACTTCCTCGCGATAGAGTTTGAGCGAGTAGTTGCCAGTCCGTGCGTAGGCCTGCCAGTTGATGTGTCTGGGATCGTCGCCGGGAAGGTAGTTGCGATGGTCCTGGAAATCGAGCGAGCTGCCAACTCCTGATCCGGAGAAGTCGCCCGCGCTGCCCCGCCAGTTTCGATCTTTGAGTGGCAGCGAGAACAGTTCCGCGTAGCGCCTCGCCCGCGCTGCAATCGCATTGAGATCGAGCTCTGTAGAAACGGAAGCCATGGATTACTTCAGGTGTTTGAAAAAATCGCGGTAGTGCGCGTGGCTGCGAATCCGTGGAATGAGCAGGCACACGGCAGACGTAGCCAGTGCGATATAGAAGAAAAGTGGAGCGTCAGCTTCACCATCCGCTGAGGCAAAAAGAAGCACCGAGGGAAGGGGGATCACGCTGTAGATCAGGTCTTCGTAGTGACGGATCGCGTTCGCCATGACGAGGACGAGCATCGAAATGAAGAGAAGACAGACTTGGGTAAACGCATAAATACCGAAGGTGAACTGGCTCGAGGTTTGCTTGTGAAAAAAGAGCTGGATGATCACGAGGGGAAAGATGAGGGCGTTGGGGCCTGAGATGATGGCGACCCAGTCGTCGATGCCAGACGGGCCATCACCCTCAAAGTGTTCAAGGAGCCCAAAACCCGCTAACCAAACCGCGGCGGCAATGCAAAAGAAACCGAGGCCACTGATCCAGCCGGGAGCAAAAAACAGAGCGCAGCTGCGGGTAACGATATTTTTCCGAAACGGAATCAAAACGCGGGCGTAGTTGGGAAGTGCCTCGGTCACTGCATCGACGACCGCGAAGGTCAAGATGATGGCGGTCGCGACGATAATCATTTCCCCAATGTCGAGGGGGAGCAGGAACAGGCAGAAGGCGAGCCCGCACATCGTGAGCGCTGCAAGTCGTTTTACGGTGGATAGATTTTCAGACTGGTAGGCGATTCGGCTGGCCCCGAAGGCGAGGAAAAAGAAACAGCCGTAAAGGCTGCAAATTGCCAACAGGACAAGGGTCGCCGCTTCCGCAGAGTCGATCCCGTTGCGGAATATCTCTTCCTTCACTCCAACGAAGAGCCCGATTAAACCTATGGCTGAACCGACGGCGAGAATGCCGCGTAAGAGAAAGTTTCTAAAAACAGAGAACCCTATTGTGATGGCGCTGGCGAGTGCGGAGCCCAGGCCAAGAAGGAGTAGCGCGACGAGATCAAGAATGAGATCGACGTTCCCGAAAAAGTAGCGCATCACGAGATAGGGAAGCACGCCGGTGATGAAGAGTAAGGTCTGTGCGTTGAGCGCGGTCCATTTACCAAGAGTGATTCGCCAGCCGCTCAGCTTCGTGAGCTGGATCAAGTCCATCGTGTTGAGCTGATACTCAGAGCTGAGCGCGTTGAATCCACGCAGCGGTTGGACCACCATCAAAGTCGTGATGATGAAGAACCAAAAGAACCCATTCGCATCCTGCGACCCCGGTTCGGCGATGTTTGCAACGAAACAGAGGACCATAAAGGTCTGCAGGAGAATAAAAGCCACCGCGAAGAGACTTGTCCTCATTCCCTGACGCAGTTCCTTCACTAGCATCGGGCTGAGCCGGGCCGGGAAATCAGTCATCGACTCGCTGATGGTGTCAGCAGGACTGGTGGTAGGTTTACTCATAGGGCCACTTCGTGGCGTAGAGGGTTGGAAATCAGGGCTTGATAGGGTTAGTTAGTGGACTTGATAGGGTTAACTGACGATGGGAGTTCCGGAGGCTTCAATTTCTCCGAGAATTTCGATGAAGGCGTCTTCGAGCCGTCTCTCCTGAAGATGGAAATCAGTCACGGCAAGGTCGTCTTTAATCATCCGGCGAAGCACGGTGGCGATGACTTCGTCGTCAACGGAATCCACTTCGATGCGGCCACCGTTTTTGGTGGAATCTTTAAACGTCACGTTGGGTGCAAGGGCGGCCCATTCCTGAAGGCGTTCCGGAGAATGGGCGACCTGCACCTCGATGAGCGATGTCTCGCTCGATCCTTTTCTGAGGCTCTCGGAAGTACCGTGGTGGATAATCTTTCCCTGATTGATGAAGAGAAGAGAGTCGCACATTTCATCGAGCTCGGAGAGAATATGGGAGCTGATAAATACCGTCTTTCCTTCTTCGGCGAGAATACGGATCAGATGTTTCAGTTCGACGCGAGCCTTGGGGTCAAGGCCTGCGGCGGGTTCGTCGAGGATGAGCACTTCTGGATCGTGGATGAGCGCGCGTGCCAGGCAGAGGCGCTGCCCCATTCCTTTGCTAAGCTTGTCGATGAGTCGGTCCGCGAGGCTTCCAAGGTCGGTGAATTCCATGACGTCAGCAATTCGCTCGACACGCTCCTGCCCTTTGTAGCCGAGTGCTCTCGCGAAGAAATCGAGATACTCGAGCACGGTCATATTGCTGTAGGTGCCGTAGTGGTCAGGCATCCAGCCGATGCGTTTGCGGACTTCGCCGGGGTATTGAACGACATCATATCCGGCGATCCTGGCAGTGCCGCCACTCGGATAGTCGAGGGTCGCGAGGATGCGCATGGTGGTTGTCTTACCGGCTCCGTTTGCTCCGACAAACCCAATGACCTGGCCGCGTTCGACGGTGAATGATATGTCGTTCACCGCATGCACACCGGTGAACCAGCGGGAGAGGTTCGTCACTTCGATTGCCGGGATTGGCGGAGCATTCTCCGGACTCGCGGTGGTTCCCGTCATCTCGGTTGCCTCAGTGGTCTCCTCTGCTTCGGGTGATTTTTCGCTCAAGTCACTCATTGGTTGATGCGGGTATTCCAGCTTCCGGAGAAATGAGGTTCCCTTTTTTTAAAGGGGTTCCGGTGAGTAGCATTTCGGTCTCTTTCCAAAGGATGCCCGGATGGGTGGGGAGAGCAAAAGCTTCGGGATCGATTACTTTGGCGAAGAAGCGATTGGGCTCTTTCCCAAGGTTCGTGATCTTCGATTTCAAACCTGTATTGAAGACTTTCTTTTCCGCACTGATCCAGTTCTTGATTTCTTCTTCGGTCGTCTTCTCCAGAGGGATAGGACTGCCCGAGGCAACGGTTGTGTTGGGGGGAAGTTTCCAAACCGTGCCGGAATCATCGCGATAAAAGAGTTCGCTCAAGCCAGTGTCGAGGCTGGAGACGAGAACGGGAATGCCATTGCTGATCCCTGTTTGTTCAATTCGTGAGCGGGTGGCGTTTGCTGCCCGTATTGAGAAGGCCTGTTCTGAACGGCTTCGGAAAAACCCGCCCTGATAGGTGGTGTTCGCAATCTCGTAGGTGGTGGATTGGCTGCCGCTGCGTGAGAACGGATTGTAGGTGCTTGGAGGCAGATCTACGGGATTAATGTCGTAGGCGATTTCTGTTTCAAATCCCTGTTTGATCATCACCCCGGTGCGGCTGATTTGCTCCTGCGTAGTGTAGAGCCGCATTTCGTCACGGCCCGGTTGGAGATCAGCAAAAATGGATCGAAGTCCGTTTCCACCGAGTCCGTCCATGAGGAATATCGCGGCGATGAGAATGAGACAGGCAGATAGCGATATAGTCGGAGTGGTGATGAAGAGGCGATGACGACGCCCTTTCTTTGCGAATACGAAGAGATTCACCGGCGCCACGAGAATCGCGAAGATGAGAAGGAGAATAAAAACGAAAGCGGGGTTGAAGGTTTTGATGCCGAACCGTTTTTGCAGCTCCCAGTTTCGGGAGAAATCCTGAGTGAGGGACTGGTCGCGAGGTCGGTAGCCTTTTAATAGGAATCCATTTTTCGATGCCGCTCTGGAATCGATGACGGATCCATTCCACTTATGAACGCTGATACTTCCGAGGCTGATCTCGGCCGTCTCTTTGCCATCGAGTTTCTCTTGAATTACCCCGGGGATCTTTCCCCGTTCGACGCCATCGGTAAAAAAGATTTCGAGGTTGCCACCGAATCTTACCCACGAAAGCATTGCCTGAAGTTGGCCGGTTGAAATTTGGGAGAGCGCATCGGCGTCGATGAGGAGTCCATCGAGCGCGGAATAGCCGATCCCGTTCGTCGGCAGATAGCTGGCTTCAAAGCGGTGACCAAAAAAGTTGTTCTGCGAGTCTGCCTTTTTAACGAGGTCGTTCAGTTTCGTGAGGTTTCGCTGCGCGAGTGCTTTGCTAACGGCCAGTTGGGGGAAGTCACGATTGGTTTCCTCGCCGTTTCTGCGGTTAAAACGTTCGAGTCCGTTGGCGGTGATGCTGACTTCGAGGTTACGGTAGTCGTAGGCAAGGAAGGCAGGCGAGAAATGGAAAATGACATCTTCCTGAATTTCGGTGCCATTTTTAACAGGGAATTCGAATCGGGATTCGGTGCTGAGTTTTCGTGAGCCGCTTCCTTCTCTCAAGGTAACCACCCAAACGCGATCCGCTCCTGAATTGTTGCGGATCGTCACCCGAAAGGGAAGGGCTCCTTGTCGGGCCGATTTACCGAAAATGCTCTGAACCCGTGCGGAAGTTCCCGGGAATTTCGGATAGGTGATTTTAGCAATCTCCTCCTGGGCCGCTGCGGAGAAGGACAGGAGGAGGCATGCCGCAGTGAGGGCAAAGCATTTCAGATCGAAGGGCATCTAGGAAGGATTGTGAAGAATGAACGCACCTTTGTGAAGGCTTCTTGCAAAGAAGTGCGGTTTTTTGATCAGCTGTCTTTGAGTGTCGAAGGCAGATCTAATTCCTGGCGGGGAATCTCTTTCAAGAGTTCGGCAACGACGTCGCTGCTCGTGCGACCTTCAATGCGTGCTTCATACTCGAGAATGATTCGGTGTTGGAGGACCGGAGCGGCCACGGCGGCGACATCTTCGAAGCTGGTGTTGATCCGGCCTTCGATGAGCGCTTTTGCTTTTGCGGCCGAAGCGAGTCCGAGTGCGGCCCGCGGACTGGCTCCGAATTTAATGGCTTCGGCACACTTGGATTGTCCCCGGTGCGTTCCGTCGACGATGCGGGCGATGTAGTTAGCCACGACGTCGGGAAGGTAAATCTCACGAACGGCTGCGGTGATCGTGGCGAGTTCTTCGCCTGTCATCACTTTGTCGACGGTAGGCTCGACTCCGATCTCACGGTTTAAGACAATTTTTTCCAATGTCTCGACCGGATTGCGATAGACTTCGAGTTTGAAGAGGAATCGGTCGAGTTGTGCCTCAGGCAGGGGGTAAGTGCCTTCGAGTTCGATCGGATTCTGGGTCGCGATTACGAAGAAAGGATTGGGAAGCTCGTGAGTGGTTCCCAATACGGTGACGCGTCGTTCCTGCATTGCTTCAAGTAAAGCAGACTGCGTTTTGGGAGAGGCTCGGTTAATTTCATCGGCGAGGACGAGGTTGCCGAAAAGGGGGCCTTTTTGAAAAACAAACTCGCGTCCGCTTTCTGTTTCCTGAAGAACGGGGTTTCCAGTGATGTCACCGGGTAGCAGGTCCGGCGTGAACTGAATTCGTTTGTTATCGAGGTCGAGGCATTTGGACAATCCTTTCACCAGTTCCGTCTTTCCTAATCCGGGAAGGCCTTCAAGAAGGATGTGACCTCTTGCGAGCAATCCGGTGACGACTTGATTGACCAAATCCTCCTGCCCAAATAACACTTGGTTGAGGGCGTCGGTAAGTCGTTTTACTTTCCCGGCGTGTTCGGCGATTTCTGATTCCTCGAGCGGCATGAGGTGAATTGAAATGGGGATAGAGGGAAATTGCGAGGACAATTCTGGCCTTTGAAGTAAAATTGTTCGTAAAAACGCTCAAACTACCGGTTGATTTTTCTTTAGAAGACCGTATCAAGTCACTCGCTCCGCCTCTGTGGGGCTTTTTTGCTTTCCCCGGGCAGCGGGGCTTTCTACAAAGATTAGGAAAATGGTTAAGATTAGACTCAGACGCGAAGGATCAAAGGATAAGCCTTTTTATCGTATCGTTGTAGCAGATGGTCGTGCACGTCGTCAGGGCGCGTTTATCGAACTTCTCGGCACATACGACCCTCTTAAAGAGACGGACGATTTTAAGATCGACCTCGAAAAAGCGGATGCTTGGATTGCGAAAGGTGCTCAGCCTTCTGATACGGTTCGCAGCCTCATTAAAAAAGCACGTCAGGCAGCTGCCTCTGCGTAAGCAGGCAGGCTTGGTATAGTTTAATTTGCTCCCGACGTCTTTGGCGTCCGGGAGTGTTACTTGGGGAAATGGAAGCAAGTCTCGCGGTTCATGAGTTTCTCAAGTATGTGGTGGTCCAGTTGATCAACCATCCCGACGAAGCAAGCGTTCTCCACGAAAAATCGGGAGAACGTCACCTTTATAAGATTCGTCTCCACCCCGATGATGCAGGACGCGTCATCGGTAAAGGCGGGAAAACAATCGGAGCGATTCGCAGTCTCGCAATTGCTTCAGCCCAGCTCAACGATATCCGCGTTGATGTCGAGTTGGAAGATGACGACGATCGCTGATTCGACGTAGCGTCAACTCCTTGCGAAGACGGCGGGGATCCTCGTTTTTCTGAAATGGCTCTATTTCAGAGTTGCCAAGCGGTGCTAAATCCGATCAATATCGCGCCATGTCCCTCCAGTTGTCTTTTTGGTTAGTTTTTTGATTCTGTGCATAGGTGACACTGTTTCTGGTGCCTCTGAGTTGTCTGAGCGCCTTGTGCAGGCGGAGGCTGATTTGAAAAAGCGCGGGAAAGCCTTCATGTCGCTCACCAGGAGTTAGGCGAGAAGACTGAAGAGATCAGGACTCTGAAAAAAGCGCTGGATAAGTCTCCGGCAGCTCGTCGAAAGAAGGAAGCGGCTTTGCCGGGGCCGTGCGACAGCGCTGAGTTGCCCGGTTTACTAGTTTCTAGTGAGCTTGTCAGGGCGTCTTTTTTATTCGGTGTGAGCGTGGGGAAGCATGGTTTTCGCTCGTTGAGAAAGACACCTTGAAGGGAACGGATATTTTAAGGGGCTTGAGGATTGAAAAAAAGTGCAGATTTTTTTCTCGATTTGATTGACAGAGGCGTGATGAATCACTATCACACGGCGAGGTCGGGGATGGAATTCTTAATGTGTAAACGGGTTGTGATGAGCAACGCTGAGGTTACATTGATAGAAGAACCGCAAAAGCATTAGCCGCTTTTGCGAAAAATCTTCGAAATGATACAAATTGAGTCTTTACCTCAATGAAACATTTATCGTAGGGTTAGCCTATTAGGGTGATGCCATCTGGTATCACCCATTAAATTTTAATCTGAAATTATGAAATCAACACTTGCAATTATGAAATCAACACTTGCATTAGTCGCCCTGATTGGGGTTCTCGGATTTTCCACCGATGGGATGTCCCAGATTCAGCTCAGTAACGGAGATATTAAGGTTAAGGATATCGAGGTTGAGGCTCAGCCCACGCCCCTATTCCAGGCAGCAGGGGTTAAAAACAAGAATATTCCTAATCCTAAAGAATGGCTTGAGATGGAAGTGGAGTTCGAGGTGAAGGGAGACGAGGACAAAGTGGTTCCTGAGCTTCTTTTTCGCTACTACGCAGGATTTAGAGATGAGAAGGGTAGTGTGAGGATTCTCACTGGAGATGTGAAGCACATCAACGTTGTTCCGGGTGAGGAGTATTATTCAAGCGCCTACGTTTCCCCAAGCACTCTTGGCCAGATCACTGGTGATTACAGCCGATTCCAGCCGAGCTCTGTAGCTGGGGTGGGTGTTGAGATATACTTCAACGGGGTTATTATCGGCGGGTCGACCTCAACCGGTACCAAATTCTGGGCGGCGGGAACTGCCCCCGCTCCGGGAGTTATGGGGAAAGGGGAGACGCCTTTCGCTTTGCTTTGGATTGACCGCTACGCCCAGGCTGGGAAGAAGTAGACGCGTCTCGTCATTTTTAGTTTCTCATTCTTAATCTTTTCACGCTCCGTATTCCTTTTGGAAAAGTAAATCATGGCAGATGATCGAATTATATCGTTGACGCTGGGATCTCAGCAGATCACCGGTGCCGTTTTCAGCAAGGGCGCAAATGGTAGCGTTAAGCTGGAACAACTGGAGCATCGTGATTTCTTTGGCGATCCTGCCGAGGATATGGCGAGAAATGCTCAGGGGGCGAAGGCCTTGACTGAGATTGTTGCGGCTCTGAAGGCTAAGGGGAAGAAGGTCTCTTATGTGGTTACTTCATTTCCTGTTTTACTGAAGTTCGCAAGTCTTCCTGCTCTCGACGGGGAGCAAGTAGATCAGATTGTCGAGTTTGAGGCACAGCAGCAGGTTCCTTATCCCATCAACGAAGTGGTCTGGGGATACCAGCTCATGGGTGACCCTGATGACATTGAGGTGGAGGTGGTTCTCGCTGCCGTAAAATCGGATGAGCTCAATGAGATTGACGAGATGATTAATGCGTCCGGAGTGAAATCTGCCGGCGCTGAGGTTTCGCCCGTGGCTATTTTTAACTCGCTTGCCTACAATTACTCGGATTACGAAGGAACCATCTTGTTGGTCGATATCGGTGCGAGAACGACGGATATGATTTTCCGTGAAGGGGGAACCTCTTTCATCAGGACGGTGAAGATCGGCGGCGCTGACATCAGTCGTGCAATTGCGAAAGAGTTCGGAACCGAGTTTGCGGCGGCTGATTTGCGTAAGATCAATGATGGTTTCGTTGCTCTTGGCGGTGCTTACGCTGATCATGAAGATCCCGAAATCGCCGGTATTTCGAAAGTGGTGCGTAATTCGCTTACACGGCTGCATTCAGAGATTATGCGGACGATCACTTTTTACCGCAGTCAACAAGGTGGCGGGGCTCCTGTCATGTTGCTTCTCGCGGGTGCGACTTCCGGGTTGCCCTTTATTCGCGAGTTTTTCGCCGAGAAGCTAAACCTCCCTGTCGATCATTTTAATCCGTTCAGAAACGTGGCGATCGGTAAGGGGATCGACTCGGCGTTTGTGTCTGAAAATGCACACCGTTTTGGTGATCTTGTAGGAAGTGCTCTTCATCGGGCTGGCGAGGTGCCCATGGCAATTGACCTGATTCCAGAATCAGTTCGAAAAGAGCAAATTCTCGCTAAGCGCAAGCTTGCGTTGATTCTCTCTGTGTTGGCATTGACCGCGCTGCTTGCGGCAATGGGTTTCTTTTTCATGAAGGGAGCAGAGCTCACTTCTCTGAAAGCTGCTGAGATTGAGAAGAAGGCCGATGATCTGAAGGCTCGCAATGATGCTATTCAGCTATCTAAGGCCGAGATCGCTAAGATCGATGGAAAAATGATTCCTTACAAGGATGCGGTGATTCATCGAATCTACTGGGTCCGAATGTCCAACTATTTGGCCTCCAAAATGGAGGACGATCTCTTATTCCTCACTACAATCGAGCCTTTGTCCGCTGGTGAGCCTTTGATCGGAGATGGCGATAGCCAGCTTAATGTCGAAGGGGCAGGGGATGAGCGCAGAGTCGACTCATTTTTGATCAAGGGACTCTGGCGCGAAAATAGCAACGGGAATAACGTGGTCTATGAATACTTCAAGAGGCTCAAGGATGATGCTGCTGATGAGTCTACGGACACGTTCTTCGACTTGAAGGAGGTTGATATTAGCGAAGTGATAGAAGTAGACGCCGGGACGAGTGATGACCGGTATGCCTACCCTTTCAAAATGACCCTTCCTCTTCCGGAGGCGAATCAGGTAAAATTCAGCAAGTAATATTTTCCAGCAATCAGTATGAATTCTAAGGTTTGGTTAATTGTTTTTGGTGTCTTTGCTGCTCTCCTCATTGGTGGTTCAGGTTTTTTCGCCTTCTCAAAGTTTAATGAGTTTTCCGAGGCTGATTCCAGTTGGAATACGAGGGTGGGCACCATCGAAAGTTTGGAGTCTCGAGTCCCTTATCCCAATGAGGAGAATGAAGACGCCGTTCAGGCTCAGGCGGAGGAGTATGATGCCGCAGTGAAGGGATTGTTTGAGAGTCTCAACACTTTCCAGAAGCCTCTCAGGGCTGATTTGGAGAACACGGCGTTTCAGCAGTTCGTCAAAAAGCGCGTTGAAGAGTTTCGCACGTTTTCGCAGGCAGGCGGCATGGTTGTTGATACGGTAGAGGAGTTTCAGCTAGGTTTCGAGCGTTACAGTGCCAATTTGCCTCCTCCTGAGATGGTCTCGATTCTCGATTACGAGCTCGACGCGATTGATAACATGCTGCGAGAGCTGGTCACTGCGGGTGTTACCTCGTTGGGGACTTTTGAGCGTGATTTAATTCCGGGGGAAGAGCCGGGAACTGAGCCTAACAATGAAGGGGTTGCAGTTCATAAGTATCCAGTGCGATTGCGCTTTGTTGCGCCTCATGATTCTTTTCAGTCATTCGTGAATCGAATCGCGAATGACGACAGTTACTTTTATATCGTTCGTGTTCTTAAAGTGGAGAACCAGGTTACGGAAGGGGCTCCGAAGCTTACATCAGAGGATGGTAGTGCTTTTCCTGTATTTGAAGACCAGTCTACAAAGCAGGTCGCTGGTTACGAGATGCTTCTCGAGTGGGGATATGAAACCGAGAGCGAGGAAACGGTGGCCGAGAAGGCCAAGGAGGCGGGTTTTACCCCTGCAAACAAGGACGCCCGTGTCATCATGGGGCAGGAGCAACTTGAGATCTTCATGATTATTGATATCGCCAGATTTGTGAACCCGGATGAAGTGGTTGATAAAGCCGGCGCAGCGGGAGATGACAAAAAGACGACTAGAAAACGATGAACGCAAAACCCTGGGATAAATACTTGCTCGTTGCAGTGGCATTGGTCGTTATTGGCCTGTCAGCTCTCTTTTTCATGAAGGTGAGTGGCTTCTCGGAGCGCTTTCAGCTGATGTCGGCGGTTCCGAATAATGAGATCGCGGAAACGGAGGCGAATGTTGCTAAAATTGCGACTGGCTATGTTCAGCGTAAGCTGGTTTGGGAGACTGTTGGAAAAGGATCTGGAGCCGCAAAGCCTGTGCCTCTGTTTGTTTCGATTCCCATTGTCGAAGCAAAAGGGAAGTTATATGACATGTTGGATCCTGAAGAGGAGCCGCTTCGTCCGCCGGTTACCAATACCTGGCTGATCACCAATAATTTGGATTTTCTGTCAGCGGGCGTTTTGGCTCATGATCCGGACGGTGATGGCTATACCAGCCTCGAAGAGTGGGATGCTAAGACAGCGCCCACTGATCCCGACTCGCACCCGCCGTATGCTGATAAGCTCCTCTTTGGAGGACGTGAGCAGCAGGAATACACGCTGCAATTCTCAGCTCGTCCTGATCAGGAGCGTTTTCAGATTAAGCGTGTAAGGACGCGGAAGTGGCCTCAGGACGAGAACTTTTATCTCAGGGTAGGCGAGACATCTGACGATGGGCAGTTCCGACTCGATTCTTTCGAGGAGAAAAAGGCTAAAAACCAATTTGGTATCGAGGTCGATGCCGCAGTCCTAACAGTGACATATCTTCCCAAAGGGGGTAATTATCAACTCGTGAAAGGCGTTGAGACAGTCATTCCCACTTATTTTGCTCTCATGCAGTTTAAGTTGGATCCTTCATTCAAAGAATATGTGAAAGAAGGAGATGCATTTAACCTTACGATTGATTCGGAGACGAAGTATCGAGTCGTAAAGGTAAACGAAGGCTCAGTTGTTATCTCCTACCAAACTGGAGATGCCCCTGAGCAAACAGTGGAAATTAAGAAGAACTAAGAGTTGACATTAGGGTGATATTCTGGTTTTGATTGCCGCTGCATCGGCATATTAGGATTTGAAACACCCTTTGCTGTAAAGAATTATGAACATGAGAGCTACAGACCGAACAATCACGTATTCCCTAATGGGATGTTTATGCGCGATTACCTCATTTGCCTGTGTTTCCGGAGCCACTGCTGGTTCTAACGGATACGGTGGCGGAGGAAGCGGCGTTCCATCAATCGCTTCACATTATGTGATTCGACTTCAGGAGCGTGTGAAGAAAGCTGATGAAGCTGCTTTGCGCGGATCCCAGTTGATGTCTGACGGTGACTACCAGGGGGCAATTGATCAGTATCGCAATGCGTTGGATCTTCTTCCGGATGCACCGATGACAGAGCCTCGTCGCAGGGCCTACATTAAACAGTTTGCCCGTGCCAGCGTTTTGCTAGCTCGTGATCGTGCTGACGAAGGACGTTATCCTGAGTCAATTGCATTGGTCGAAGAAGTCCTTCAGCCAAGCGTTGATCCTGATAACATCGATGCAAAGAGATTGCTTGAGCAGTTGAATGATCCTGATTATTATTCGCCGGCTTTGACACCAACACACCTTGAGCGTGTGCGTCGGGTGAAGTTGGCTTTGAAGACGGGTTCAGGTTATATTGACATCGGTGATTATGATCGTGCTGACCGTGAGTATCACAAGGCACTCAGCGATGATCCTTACAACACCGCTGCAAGACGTGGTCAGGAGAGAGGCGAGCGTGAGCGGATGAATTATTATGACGCTGCTTACAACCACACCCGCTCGAAGATGCTTCGACAGGTTGCGGCTGGATGGGAGTCACCTGTTCCAAGCGGTCTTGATATTGCTCCTGAAATCGGTCTTCCGCAGGACATGGCCACTACCAATATCAGACGTATTGAAGAGAAGCTTAAGACAATCATTATTCCAAGTATCGAGTTTACGGATACGCCTTTGAAGGATGCTCTCGAATTTATCCAGCAGAGAAGCGTTGAGCTCGACATCTCTGAGACTGATCCTGGGAAAAAAGGAATTAACATCATTCTCGATGTGGGAGTACTTGGTGCCGCATCAGCAGCTCCGGCAGCAGCAGCTCCCGCTGGCGATGATGGCTTTGGGTTCGGTGGTGGTGATGGCGATGGCGGTGGCGGTATGAGCACCGGTGGTGGTGTTGCTGACACTCGCATCACACTTCGGTTGGGTAGTGTTCCAATCGCTGAGGCTCTTCGCTATACGACCTCTCTTGCGAACTTGAAATACAAGGTTGAGGGCTACTCCGTTTTGGTAATCCCTCTTTCTCAGCCTGATGCTGATCTCTTCACCAATACTTATGTGGTTCCTCCTACCTTCCTCTCCATGGGTGACGGTGGCGGTGGCGGTGGCGGTGGCGCTGCAGCGGATCCATTTGCTGATCCAGGTGATGCGGGCGGTGCCGGAATTCCAAATCGCCGGAAGACAGCAAAAGAGATTCTTGAGAGTGCGGGTATTACTTTCAGCACCGGGTCAAGTGCGATCTACAACCCCGCGAACTCTCAGCTGATCGTTCGTAATACTCAGGATCAAATGGAGCTTGTAGAGGCTTACATTGATTCGATTATCACCGGTGTTGAGAAGCAAATCTACATCACTTCGAGTTTTGTTGAAATCGCTGAGAATGACACTGAAGAGTTAGGTTTCGATTGGCTCCTTGGTCCTTTTAACTTGGGTTTGGGTTCACAACCTCGTGTTTTCGGTGCTGGTGGAACCAATGGTAACCAAGTTGGACGCGGCGCGGCGACTGATTACGGACCTAATATTCCTGGCGGTCTTCCCGCGGGAACGAATCCGGTAACGGCTGGTCTTCGTTCTGGAGCGCAGGGAATTTCCGGTAATTCGATCGACGCTCTTATTGCTTCGGCTGCAGGAACCGGACTTCCCGGATCTCAGTTGGCACCAGCGGTCTTTGGTATCTCGGGTGTTTTCACTGACCCTCAGTTTCAGTTGATGATTCGTGCGCTCAATCAGCGCAAAGGAACCGACTTACTTTCTGCTCCATCGGTCATGGCCCGGAGCGGTCAGCGAGCTAAGGTTGAAGTAGTGAGGGAATTCATCTACCCAACTGAGTATGATCCACCAGAGATTCCCAACCAGTTCGGTGGTGGTATTGCTACTGGTGGTATTGGTGGCGGCACAACCACTGGTGGTGGTTTCCCCGTCACTCCTGCAACGCCGACAGCTTTCGAGACTCGGAATACCGGTGTTACTCTCGAGGTCGACCCAGTCCTTGGTGCGGATGAGTATACGGTAGACTTGAGCCTTGCCCCTGAGGTAGTTGAGTTCAGTGGCTTCATTAACTATGGTAGTCCGATTCAGACCACTTCAACTAACGCTTTCGGTATTACTGCTCCGGTGATTCTTACTGCGAACAAGATCGAGATGCCTGTGTTTGATACTCGTAAGGTCTCAACTCAGGTCACGATTTGGGATGGGCAGACCGTTGCTCTCGGTGGATTGATTCGCGAAGACATTCAGGACGTTGAGGATAAAGTCCCAATTATTGGTGACCTTCCTGTGATCGGTCGCCTCTTTCGTTCAAGCATTGAGTTGCACTTGAAGAAGAACCTCACGATATTTGTTAAGGCACAGTTGATGGATCCTTCAGGAATGCCGATCCACGGTCGTATTCAAGATGAGCCTCTTCCCGAGCCAGTTCCTCGCCCGCCGATCACGACGCCGACGACTTTCGCTCCCGGCCCAATGCCTAACTACCAGAAGTAGGCTTGAAGCTCATTTAGTTTTGATTTTCAGGAAAGCGTGGCTCGTCGAGCTGCGCTTTTTTGTTTTTAAAGGGTAACGATGTTCAGGATCGCTGTCAGTGGAGGGGTTGCCTGCGGTAAGAGTTTACTGGTTGAGCGGCTCGTTCGGTTTTTCCCGGAAGGAAAGATGGCTCGCTTCGATTGTGATGCGGCAGTCCGGGGTCTTCTCGAGGAGAATTCCGTTCAGGAGGTTTTAATGGCAAGGGCCAGTGAGAGTGGTGTTTCGATCTCTTCGGGGAATGGTTTTGAGAAGGCGCTCCTCCGCAAAGTCTTGTTTGAAAATTCCACGTTTCGTGAGAAGGTTGAATCCGAACTCCATCCCCGTGTCCTCTCATGTGTTGAGATTTTTGCAGAAGAGCTGGACTCAGGGACCCGAGTCCTGGTTATTGAGGTTCCTCTGCTTTTTGAGGTCGAATTTCCCATTCGAAGAGATATGGTTCTTGTGGTTGCGGCCTCAGCTGAATCTCAAATGAGGAGACTTGTTGAGGATCGCCAATTACCTGAGGATCTCGCTGCTAATATTCTTAAATCACAGATGCCTGTAGACGAAAAAATGAGGCGGGCTGACATCGTGGCCTGGAACGAGGGGAGTCTTGATTCGTTTGAGGCTCAGATTGAGCATTTAGCCGATCGCTGTATTTCATTATTTAACTGAATGACTGAAGATAAAACAACTGCTGACACCGAGGTGGCGGCTAACGAGAAAGAGGATGAGATTAAGGTTCCTGAAAGCCTTAATGTTAATGAGTTTCAGGAGCTCTCTCTGAATGCACTGCATAAGGCGGCTCAGGAAGCGAAGCTTCGTGTGGCTGGGCTTCGCTCCAAGCACCAGATCGTTTTTGAAATTTTGAAGTTTTACGGAAGTCGAGGCACTGAAATGGTTGCCGAAGGCTACCTCGATTTCTCCGGTGATAATTTCGGTTTTCTGAGGTGGCCGAGTTTCAGTTTTGCGTCAAATGCTGACGATGTATACGTGGCGGCACAGCTCATTAAAAAGTTCGACTTACAGCCCGGACATAAGGTGAAGGTTCAGGTGAGGGCGCCGAAAGACAGGGAGAAGTTTCTTTCGGCCGGTGAGATTCTCGAGATTGAGGGCATTACCGCTGAAGAGTGGAAGGCACCTGATGAGTTTGATCATCTCGTTGCGATGTTTCCATCCGACCGTTTGATTCTTGAGTCCAATGAGAGTTCATCTCCTTCTTCCAGAGTGATTGATCTGATTGCTCCATTAGGAAAGGGGCAGCGAGGTCTTATCGTCGCACCTCCACGGGGAGGTAAAACCATTCTACTGAAGAATATTGCCGTTTCAGTCTATAAGAATAATCCTGAGGTGAAGCTTATCGTCATGCTCTTAGACGAGAGACCGGAGGAGGTTACTGATTTCAAAGAGACGGTCGATGCGGATGTATTTAGTTCTACCTTTGACGAGTCGTCGAGTCGTCACATTGAGGTGGCTGATATGGTGTTGAATCGCGCAAAGCGACTCGTTGAAGAGGGAAAAGATGTGGTGGTTCTTCTGGATAGTTTGACTCGTCTTGCCCGTGCCCACAACTCCTCCAATCAATCCGGCGGCGGCGGCGGTGGAGGAGGAGGTCGAAGAGGCAAGCAGCAAAGACGTGGCGGCGGAGGCGGAGCTGTCGGGAGTGGTGGTATTTCTCCCAAGGCGCTCGAACGGTCGAGACGATTTTTTGGAGCGGCCCGTAATGTGGAGGATGGCGGCAGCCTCACGATTCTCGCGACCTGTTTAATTGAGACGGATAGCCGCATGGATGATGTTATTTTTGAGGAGTTCAAGGGAACGGGAAATATGGAAATCACACTTGATCGTGAGATGGCAGAGTCCCGGATTTTCCCTGCAATCCACTTGCTGAAGAGTGGAACGAGAAAAGATGAGTTGCTCTACCATCCGGAAGAGTACCAGCGCATCTCAAGTCTCCGTAAGCAAATGGCGCAACGGCCAGCGGCAGAGGCTATGCAGGTTCTTCTTAAGCTGGTTGGTTCGACTGGCTCCAATGCAGAATTGCTCCTCAGGGGAATCCAATAATTCCGTCTTATGACGCCTGAAGAAGTTGAATCGCAATTTGGCTCTATTCCAGAGTCCTATATCGATAGCCTTGCTGATTTAGAGGCGTTTATAGCGTCGGTGCCTGCAGACCAGGAGTATGCGGCTTGTTCTATTGATACGGAGGCTGACAGCATGCACTCGTATGAGACGAAGTTATGCCTGATTCAGTTTTCAATGCCGGGGCAGTTGGCAATCATTGATCCTCTTGCGCTGAGCCGGGATGATTTGGAAGTTTTGATCAAATTTGTCGATCGATTCGAGATCGTTTGGATGCACGGGGCAGACTACGATATATCCCTTTTCAACGAGACATTTAACTGGGTTCCACGTAAAATTTGGGACACGCAGTTTGCGGCTCGTTTCATCGGTAAAGAAAAGTTTGGTCTCGCGAATCTACTCGAAGATCAATATGGCGTTGTCGTTTCCAAGCAGTCGCAGAAAGCTGATTGGAGTCGTCGACCTCTGAGTGAGAATATGATGGCCTACGCCTACAACGATGTTCGCTATCTGTTAGATCTTGGGGCAAAGTATGTTGCCGAGCTTGAAGAGATCGGTCGATATACATGGTTCTGTGAGACTTGTGATTTCGCAAGGACTTCAGTGATGAAGCGAACCGGTAAGAGTGAAGATGATGTGTGGCGAGTTACGGGATGGGGGAAGCTTTCCTCGAAAGGGCTACATTTTCTTCGGGCGCTTTGGCACTGGAGAGACGGTGAATGTAAAATCCTGGACCGCCCGGCATTTAAGTTCCTAGGAAATGCTGAACTGTTAAAAATGGCTGAAGCGCTGGAAAATGGCAGGGAAGCTAAGCCACCTCACTACGTCAGGTCTCAACCGGCTTCCCGGCTCAGGGAAGCGATGGCCGTTGCGGCTCAAGTTGATCCTGCGGAATACCCTGTGAAGCGGAAGAGAGGGAGCGGGCTTCGATTGGAGATCGATGAAAAGCGTTTTGATAAACTGCGCGCTCACCGAAACAAGGTGGCAGCAGAACTGAATGTCGAACCCACTATGATTGCGACAAGGACTGTTCTTGAGAAATTGGCTTCAACCAATTTGGATGAGGAGACTCAGCTTGAGGGGATTATGGTCTGGCAGCGTGAGTTACTCGGGTTAGGATAGCTTTTTAGTCTCCTGAAACTTTCGAACGGAGAACCCGGCCCGGAAGTGGTGCTTTCAACCGTAAACGAAGAAGGCACCGTCCCATTGCTGGGAATCGGTGCCTTTTAGAAGATTAAGCAAAGGTTTAGCCCGTGTTGCTAGACTTTCATCAGTTTGTCTCTTTCCAGCTTGAGTCCCATTTTTCGGTAAAGAGTCGCAATGCTGACTCCGAGCATACTGGCTGTTTTCTCACGTGATCCACCGTTGTAATTCAAGGTCTCACGGATAAAGAGTTTCTCCTGCTTCCTGATATATTCTTGAAGCGCAGTGCCGATCGGAAGGTGATGAGTGGTTTTCTCATCGTCGTCGGTGATTTCGACTTTCTGGGTGACTTTCGGTGGAAGATCAACAGGACGAATTCGTCCGTTCTCGGCAAACGCACAGGCACGCTCCATAGCGTTCTGAAGCTCGCCAACGTTGCCCGGCCAATTGTAGCCATCCAGAATGGTCTGAGCATACTTGTCGATCTCGGGAGCTTTCGTGCCGGTTCTCTCGGCATACTGGGAAAGGAAGTGTGCTGCGAGCACCCCGATATCTTCGACACGGCTCCTCAAAGGGGAGACATCGATGGGAATGACCGAGATCTTGTAGAAAAGATCTTCACGAAATGAACCGCTTTCGATGCAATCCTGAAGTGGCTTCGCGGAAGAGGCGATAAACCGAACGTTCATGCTTTCGGGGAGGTCACTAACGACGCGTCTTGTATTGATCTCCTCGAGGTAGCTCTCGAGTTTTGACTGGAGTCGAACGGGCAGTAAGTGGATCTCTTCAAGAAGGACAGTGCCGCCGGCAGCGCGGGAAAAAATAGTTTCGCTTCTGCTGGAAGCAGAACCAAAAAGCTCGATTTCCAAAAGCTCTTCAGGAAGCGCTGAACACTGAAGCACTTTGAATGGAGCGCTTTTCCGTTTGCTTGCATTGTGAATCGAGCGGGCAACCATTTGCTTACCTGAACCGAATTCGCCTTCAAGCAGAACAGGGGAGTCGTTGTCTGCAATTTTCTCAATGACTCCTTTGATTTTCGAAATCTTTCCGCTTTCGCCAATCATTCCGCCGGATTCGAGGGCGATTGCTGAAGACTTGAAGTCACCGCTGTCATTCTGAGCAGGAGTGTCACGCTTGGTGAGTCCCAATTTAACGGTGCGCTGCAGGTCGGCGAGTTCGAATGGCTTCGTGAGGTAGTCGAAGGCACCGAGGCGCATCGCTTCGACGGCTGACTCGATACTCCCATTGCCAGTTACCATTACGATTTGAACATCAGGATGCTGTTCGCTGCACTGCTGAATGATTTCCAAACCGTTCACATCACCAATGAAGAGATCCACGATCATTAGATCCGGAGTATTGGCTTCCAGAGAAGTGAGCCCTTCGCGTCCTGTCTGGACCGCGGTAACTTGGTGTCCTTGCTGTTCGCAGGATTTAGACATGAGATTGAGGATCGCTGCCTCATCATCAATAATTAGAATTTTTGCCATGAGATTGTTGAGTGGTATTTGGAACGGGACTTAATTACTTAAGAGTATCAAATACTACGGAAACCTTAACTAAAGCAACTAAAAAATCTCATATTTGCAAAAAACGAGTCTCAATCTTGTCGGGGAAGCGAGGAATTGTACTTTTTTGAGAGTAATTAAACCATGTTCGTTGTGCTAACCAAGAAAGAGAATTAACTTATAATTTAATTCTTTTCTAATAAGAGGGACGGCTACTCGTTCTAAGCGGTGAACTCACTTTGTTCAATGTCTGCTGTTCCCTGCCATATCATGGAAGTTTCGCCCCGCGAACTTGTAGAATCCGCTCAAGCGGATTTCGAAGGCCCTTTGACGGGCTATGCTGCCGGATTGTTGGGTGGTGACTGGGATCGTGCTCGCGATGTCGTGCAAGACACATTCATTAAACTGCACAAGCAGGATCCTGATGCGATCAAAGGGAAGTTAAAGAGCTGGCTTTATACGGTATGCCGTAACCGCTCGATTGATGTTCTTCGGAAGGAGAATCCCATGATTACTTCCGGAGGAGAGGCTTTCGCCAAGCTGGATGATTCGACGCCGGATCCGTCTGCATCGATGCAACAGAAAGAGCGACACGAGGAAGTACTTAAATTTCTCGACCGACTTCCCGACAACCAAAGAGAAGTCATTCGCCTTAAGTTTCAGGGAGACCTGAGCTACAAAGAAATTTCCGACGTTACAGGGCTGAGTGTCAGCAACGTCGGCTTTTTAATCCACACTGGAATCAAGCGCCTCCGATCAATGATGGGCGTGGATCTCGACTAATTTTACCCGCCTGAATACTGCCATGAATCGTGAACCGATAAATACTGACGACCCTCAGATGACTGCTTATGCACTCGGCGAACTCTCGATTGCCGAAAGTGTTGAGTTTGAAGCGAAGTTGAAAGAGTCTCCTAACGCTGCCCGTGAGCTTGCTGAAATGAATGCTGTGATGGGCCTTCTGACAAAGGGCCTCGCTCAAGAGTGGGAAAACGAGCCAGTTCATTCGGCGCTTGATGTTATTTCTAATGACGAGCCTAATGTCGTCGAAGGATTTTTCGGCCAAGGTCGGAAAGTTCTGCTTGCCGCTGCTGCTGCAGTAGCCGTGATGGCGCTGGTCGGTGCTGGAGTCTTTGGTAACTCAGGATCAAGCTTCGCTGATGGTTCGGCCGCTGATTCTACCGAAATGTTTGCGATGTCTGCGGCGTCTCAGGATACCGCTACTCCCGCAAATGCCGTTGATCGCGGACATGTTGCTCATGTTCCTCAGCTGTTTCTTGCTGACGAAGTGGAGAATATTGGTGGTCTCGATCTCGCAACCAATGACGGGTCAATTGACGCCTCTTATCTCGATGCCTCTTCGATTGTTCCCGCTTCCTATACAAGTGTTCCCAGCGAAACCGTTCATCGGACTCTTATGAGTCGTGTTGATTCTTACCTTCCACCTGTTGCTGATCAGAACGATGCTGTTGTGACAATCGAGAATCGTCTTGGCGAGCGTGTCCTTTCCAGCAGCAAAGGAGCTCCTGTATTTGTTAGTGGGTTTGTTTCGATGGATGGCAGCGGTTCCTATTTCGAGAATGGTGGTAAGACTCTTGCCAGTTTTAATCCTGTTTCGATCAGTGGTAATCCGGTCCAGTCCAGTGAGATGGATCTTAAAATACTTTCTGAACTCAGTGGCGTTCAGCGTGAACTCGAGCGGGTTGTTTCTGAGATGCCTGCCTCTGAAGCGCGTCGCTCACAATTGATTCAGATTCTGAACCGTAATCGCGAAGCGATGTCAGAGCTGAAGCGGGAATTCTCGCAGTAGAGATTTTGTATCATTTCCGACCGAACTAGGATTGGTCGTGGTAGTAGAACTGAGAGCCGGGTGGTGAAAGCCACCCGGTTTCTTTTCGGTTCAGGGTAAAAGGCTATTTGAGCAGTGAGGAAACTTTTCTTTCGTAAAGGTTGAAATTCTGCTTTGATTCGTGAAACTACGGCTTTCTCTCCCAGTTCTGCTTTTTTGAAAACCTCGAAACCTACATCGCGCTCAAAAGTGGAGAGCAAGTCTCGCAAGGATTTCGGTCTGCTCGAGGAAATTGTGCTTTCTGAGTCTCCTTTCTGCGGAGAAATCTTTTCTCGCGATGTCCTCATGTCAGGGCGTTGCCTTGTCGAGATTGGAGCGGTGCGAGTTGTTACGGCCAACGTGCAGGGCCGATTTGCCGGGATCTTCGGGCAGGTGACTCTCGCTGATGAAGGCAGTGTTGCGGAGGTGAGTGTCGTGGTGCACCACACCGATGATGGCTGGAAGGTGGACGGTCGAAGTGATTGTGACTCAACTCAGAATAATTCCCACGTCGCTGCTCTGCTGATGGCGGCGATGCTTGAAGAGGGAGGGTGCGAAGATCGACTTTTTGGTCTGGGTAACCAGGTAAGTGTTGTTCGCTTGTTTTCAACGGATGTAAGAGCGGGGATTTTGCATTGGGATGACTCCGATGCGAGAGCCGTCCTCGAAGCGATGCCGCTGGCGCGCTTGAGTGGGGTGAATCCCAAAGTGGAGACGAAACTCCGTGAAATGGGGCTCAAGCGTCTCGTTGAGCTCTACCCCTGGGACGAGATTGAAGCGGACTGCCGTCAGTGCTACGCCTATTCTGCGATTCGAAAAGGGATGCAGGAAGTTTTCTGGGCTGACTTTCTGACGAACCGGCGCGAGGATTTGGAGAACCTTGGTTGCGCGATTGAAGTGGATGAGAGTTTTGGCCTTCAGGTGATTGAGCCGATTAATTTTTACGGGGAGATTGACTCAGGCGATGATGATGTTGATTGGTTCAGTTTCGAGTATGGGTTCGAGAGCAAGGGCGAGCGTGTGAATTTACTTCCCTACATCTTGCGTTATCTGGAGGGGCGCCCTTCGAGTGACTCGATGGAGAAGATGGCGGAGTCTGGCGGAAGTAAAAAGATTCCTATTAAGCTCGGCGATACCGGGACTTATGCTGCGTTGCCCGCTCGCAAGCTGAAAACCATTCTCGAAATTGTTTCGGAGTTGTTCGACCTTCATTCGGTCTCTGCCGAAGGAAAGGTAAAGCTGCACCACGTTAGGGCGGCCCAATTGACGCGCCTTTCCGGCGAGGAGGGGCTTGTGAATCTCGCACCTGAAGCACTCAAAGTGAGAGCAGAGGAACTCGAGTCATTGAAGCCCAGTGTTCCTCTGGATGCTCCCGAGGGGTTCTTGGCTAACTTGCGTCCGTATCAACAGGATGGCTTCGAGTGGCTCCAGTTTCTTCGTGAACAGGAGCTTGGTGGTATTCTCGCGGATGACATGGGATTGGGAAAAACGATCCAGACACTCTGTCATCTTCATTGTGAGAAGGCGAATGGTCGCGGGGATTTGCCCAGCTTGATTCTTGCTCCGAAAAGCGTGGTTCCGAACTGGGAGAAGGAGGTCAAAAAGTTTGCGCCATCCCTCAAAGTGATTGTTCTTCAGGGGCCCGGTCGAAAGAAATACTACGACGTCCTGAAGTACACCGATCTGGTAATCACTTCCTACCCGGTTCTTTCACGGGATGCGGATGAGTTACTCGCTCAACCATTTCATTACGTGGTTCTTGACGAAGCTCATACGATCAAAAATACGGCGTCTCAAGTGACGAAAGTGGCCTATCAAATTGACGCCCGACACAGGCTTTGTCTTTCCGGAACTCCTATCGAGAATAATCTGGGTGAACTGTGGTCTCAGTTTCATTTTCTCATGCCTGGATTTCTGGGAACGGAAGAGAGTTTTAACCGCTGTTTTCGTATACCGATTGAAAATCAGCGGGACGAGGGCTTAAGGAAACGTCTCGCCGAGCGCGTTGCTCCGTTAATGTTGCGAAGAACAAAGACGCTGGTGGCAACTGATCTTCCTAAAAAGACCGAGATTGTTCGCACCGTAGAATTGCTACCGAAGCAGGTCGAGCTTTATGAAGCGGTGCGTGCGGCGGTAAGCCGTGAAGTGCATGAAGAAATTACCCGTTTCGGTGTCGAGAAAAGTAAGCTTCGCGTTCTCGATGCGTTGCTGAAGTTGCGACAGGTTTGTAATCACCCGCAATTGCTGAAATTGCCCACCGCGCAGAAGGCGACGAATTCAGCGAAGATGGATCTTCTCATGGAATGGTTACCTTCAATGGTGAGGGAAGGTCGCAAAATTCTCGTTTTCTCGCAGTTTACCGGGATGCTTTCGCTGATTGAGAATGCATTGGATAAGGAAAAAATTCGCTACCAGACCCTGACAGGACAGTCAAAAGATCGCGGGAAATTGTGTGATGATTTCCAGGCGGGGAAAGTGCCGATTTTCCTGATCAGTTTGCGAGCCGGAGGGACGGGGCTAAACCTCACAGCGGCAGATACGGTGATCCACTTTGATCCCTGGTGGAATCCCGCGTTGGAAGCTCAGGCCACGGATCGCGCTTATCGAATCGGGCAAAAGAATCCCGTGTTCGTTTACAAGCTGATCACCTCGGGAACGATTGAGGAGAAGATCCTCATGCTTCAACAGAAAAAACGTGCGCTCTTTGAAGGAATCCTCGACGGCACTCCGCAGAAGTTGTCTTTTTCCGAAGGTGAGTTGGAAGACCTTCTCGCTCCGATGAAGTAACTCAGTAGTTCAACCCCGGAACTTTTCCGTGTGCGATCAGCCTGCCGCGATTGGGCTCGAGTTCAAAAAGGTCGACTCCATGTCCGAATTTGCCCTTTGAGCTTTTGCCCCGGGCTCCGAAAACCCAGTGCTTGTCTTCATTCGGGTCGTAGCCCATGTAAAGCATGACGTGAGAAACGCGATGGCCTGACTTCCAGGTGCCGCCCCAGAAAATAAGATCGCCCGGTGATAGTTTTTTTAAGAGTTTCTTGCTTGCTCCTTTTCCGTAGACATCATCGAGAGTCTTCTTTTTCTTAAGCCAGTCGTATTGACCGTAGGAGGTGCGGGGGATATCTCTAATGCCAATTTTGTTGAAGAGGTGTTGCATCGCTCCTGAGCAATCGAGACCACCAGTCTTTGGGTCGTCTGCGCCAAATGAGTAGGTTAGCCCCTCGGTGGCCAGTTTGTGTGCTTCGTTCCGCAGTGCTTCGAGGGTGGCTCCCGAAACTTTTCCGTCGGTTTCAGGAATCTCGTCGGTTTCGTTGAATTCACCGCTGTCATGATCCACGTCCTGCAGAGTTTCGGGTGGAAGGTTGACTTCAGGAACGCTGTCATCAGGGAAAAGGGAAGCCGCTGTTTCCGGGATGGGGGGAGGGGGAATGGCTATCTTCACCGACTGGCTCTTCATTTTAGCCATCCCGTCGTTTACGTTCTGCTTAATCTGAATGTGTTTAACCGGGGCAATAGGGCGGAAGGATCGAGTCCCGGAACCTTTGGGCTCGCCTCGCGAGAGAGTGGGGAGCGAAACAATTAGCAGGGCACTAAAAAAAACTCCTAAATATGCGCGGAAATTAAACATAATTTAGAAATTAATGCTTATTAAGTAAAAATAAAGAGAAAGTTTTTGAAAATTACAGTAAAAGACCGACACCCTGCGAGGAGGATATCGGTCTTTTAGAGGGGATCAGTCCAGTTAGCTAACTGAAATTTTAGCCAGGGATCTCAGTCCCTTGACCTCTGCCACTTTCGCAGCATGGCCACGTGTGTGACGATTAAGGTTAGGGCCTGAGATCGCATGTTGCCGTCAGGGTGATGGCGATTTTCCCATTGCTGACGAATAATCCGTTTTGCGATCTCTGACATGTCCTATTGATTCCCGAGTTAGTATTTCTGCTGACTACCTTCTAATGTCAGGATTCTTTAAAAAGTGACAGTGAGTGTGACAGCAGTCTCAAGGTTAGACGAACAAAGGGAGCGGAAGAGTCACCTTTTTTACTAATTATTCTATCACTACGCAGCTCTTTGGCCTCCGAACTCGTCGATTCCATCCCAGTTGGGGCTTAATTGCTCATTCAACGACTGTTTCGCCCGGTGGATGAGAACCCACAGATTTGATTTTGATATGTTCAACTCGTCTGTGATTTCATCAGTTGAGAAACCTTCGATTTCTCTCATTCTAAACGCCTGGCCCATTTTGTCGGGGAGACCGGTCACGGCTGTCTCGAGTTCTTCAAGAAATTCATGCTTCTCGGTTTGAGCCTGGGGCTGGTTTGTTGAGCGAAGGTCAGGCTGCTGGTCGATCCACGAGAAGTTATCATCATCGTTGTTGGCAGATGCGTCGAGGTCTGTGGTTAAAACCGAAGGACGTCTCCCATTGCGACGGTAAAGATCGATGATCTTATTCCGCAGAATCCCCGTGAGCCAGGTGCGCTCCGTGCAATCTCCACGAAAGCGAGATTTTGCCTTCCATGCCGAGAGGAAAACCTCTTGAACGAGGTCCTCAGCAGTCCCGTAGTCAGAGATGCGTGGTAGAGCAAACTGAATTAAATAGGTGCGGTGCGCCATATTCCAGTTCTCAGGATCGAGAGTGTGCTGTGTCATAGTAGCTTTGGGTCAGAGTTCTATACAGAAAGGTCTGTCTGTTTGTTACGTAAAAAAATTAGAATTGGATCAGTTGAAGCGCTGCTTGTTGTGCGATGTCCACAGGCCAGATTTCTTTAAGGTTCTGCGTTTCAGTGGTCGCCCCTGAGTAGATGAGAAAGATACGATCACCTGCCTCGTCGGCTTTTTCGCGATCATCACACTTTTGGAAGGCGAGTTCGCGGAAAAAACAGCGGAGGCAATCCTTATGCTCGAGGATCTGTTCCTGAATGCCGGTGCAGCTATTCCCGGAGACTACGCCTGTGTTGCTGTAAGGACATCCGCGGAACTCGCTTTGAATCATGTAGGATCGCAGGTCATCAAAGTAGCCCGAAAGTTTTGAATCGGCGTCGCCCTCTCCTTCGATAATCGACTTGAGGTGATTATCGGACTTTTCGTGAACCGATTGCAGCCACGCTTCGCAAAGAGCTTCTTTCGATGGGTAGTGTTGATAGAAGCTTGCTTTGGCAGTCTCTGCCTCATTGATGATTTCGTTGATACCAACTTCCGAGTAACCTCGCTTATGAAACAGCTTGCCGGCTGTCTCAAGAATTCGCTCTCTGGCGTTTGGTTTCTTCATCCTGCAATCACTATGGACAGACAGACCTGTCTGTAAAGTGGTTTTTATGAAGTTTTTTGCTAAATCCTATCTAGCCGAGCCACGGGTTATTCAAATCGCAGGCTCGAAACTGACTTTGCGGTTCGGAAAAAGAGATCTTTTCCGACGAGCGCGGGAGAAGCACAATAGAGCGCGCCGACCTTGGTGCGGGCGAGCTGTTCGTATTCATCTTTGCGGGCAGCGATCACTGAGATAAATCCGCCACGATTTTCATAGACCAGTAATTTTCCACCGACCAGCAGGGGCGACGAGATGGACGACTGTGCTTTCCGCTCCCACAGGATTTTACCTGACTTCAAATCGAGGCAGAGGTGTCTTTCACTTCCCAGATGATAAACGGCATCCTCAAAAACGATGGGACTGGATCCATAGCGACGGGCTAGAAACGCCTGTGCCCATAGCTCTTCCGGACCTGCTTCGGAGAGCTGGTAAGCGACGAGATTTTTCCCATCAATCTTACTGGTGACGATGACATGATCCCCGGAGACCACGGGAGTAGCATCGCCGCCTCCTGGACGTTTCCACTGTGTCTCGCCAGTGACGGCGTCGACCCCGAAAAACTCCTTCTGAGAATTGCACAGGACAGTGCCGTTCCAAATCGCCGGCGAAGCGTTCGCTCCCTTGATCTCTGTATTCGACCAGCGTTCTTCGCCGGTTGCGAGGTCGAAGGCGGTGAGTCGATTCTGTTGGATAAAAACCGTATCGCCGGAAACCAGCGGCGAGGAAGCAGGACCGCTCTTTCCTTCAAGTGGGGCCCGCCAGATCTCGTCTCCCGTTTTTGCGTCGACGCAGTAAATGTTTTCGCTGAGAGCGGCAATCACCTTTCCTTCGGCGAAACACGGAGTGCTGGAAGAGCCGCGTCCACTGGGTTTTCCCCCCGTTTCAAAGCGCCAGATAACAGAGCCGTCTTCACCGCTGAGACAAAGGATGACATCGTTGGCTACTTTCTTCGTCGCTGGGATTGCTTTGATGATTTGGTCACGAACGACCGGATCAAATCCTTGAGCGTTTACCCAGGCTTCTACTTCGCTTTGATTGGCGAACTCCTTTTTTGAGACCGTCTGGAGCGTGTCGTAGACAGAAAGTGGTATGGCCGCTTTTCCTTTCTTAAATCTTCCGACGACCCAGCTGCCGAGGCTGAGTTGGGTCTTTTTATCGAGATTCGTCTCAACCCAGTTTTGCGCCCACTCGTCGAGGGCGGCACCGCGGAGTCGGCGACTCAGGTTCAAGCGTTCGTGCTCCATCGCTTTTACCGTTTCTTCACCGATACTGCGAACGCCACGATAACCGAGAGTGGAAAGAACATCTGAATCTATCTTGCGTGTTTCGGTCGGCTCGTCCTGATGCCAGACGAGGGAGAGATAGACCATTCCCTCTGCCGCGATGACACTGCCGTGGCCCCCATAGTGATCGCTGGGGATCTCATCGCTCGTTTCCCAGCGCTTGGTCAGTTCGTAATCCTCGGCGAAGGTGTCGGGAAGCGCTGATTTAGCGCTGGCAGTTCCATTGCGCTCCGGGCCACGCCACTGGGGCCAATCAGCAAGCGCGGAAATGGAAGTCAGGCAAAACGTGAGAACTGCGAGGGGAGGGAAAAAGGATTTCATGAACAGGTTGAGCATACGCGTGTCCAAGAATCTATCACTGGCGTTATGACGCGCCTCCGCTTTATTTATACGAAGACAAAATCTGCGAATCTTGAGCTCTCCCCCGAAAATCGTATACATCACTGCTGGCGCAGGAGGCATGTACTGTGGCAGTTGCATTCGTGACAACGCGCTCGTTGCGGGACTGGAGCAACTGGGTTGGGATGCGATGCTGCTTCCTCTCTACACTCCGATTCGAGTGGATGAAGAGGATCGCTCGGTGGATCAGGTTTTCTTCGGAGGCGTCAATGTTTATCTCCAACAGAAGATACCGCTCTTTCGTTGGCTCCCTCGATTTCTGGATCGTTGGCTGGACAACCCCAGGTTGATTCGTCGAGTCGCCTCCGGAGCTGTTTCCGTGAGTGCGAAAGAACTCGGATCAATGACGTTGTCGATGGTCAAAGGGGAGGATGGTTTTCAAAAGAAGGAAGTAAAACGCCTCGTGCTCTGGCTCAAAGAAATCGTGAAGCCTGATTTGATTTGTCTCACCAATTTGCTTGTCGGTGGATGTATTCCGGCGCTTCAACGGGAGTTGGAGATCCCTGTTCTTGTCACGCTGCAGGGGGATGATGTTTTTCTCGACGAATTGGAGGAACCGTGGAGGGCTAAAGTGCTTAAGGAAATGCGACGGCTTTCTGCGCAGGCGGATGGATTTCTCACGTTTTCCGATTATTACCGCGATCATATTGCTTCGATTCTTGAGGTGCCCTTGGATCGATTTTTTATCACTCCGTTAGGAATTGAGACGGAGAGCGCTGATCAGGTGCTTGAAATGAGGTCCGGTCGAAAGCCCCGGCGTGTCGTTGGCTACTTTGCCCGTCTCGCTCCGGAAAAAGGTTTCGACCTTGCCGTGGATGCTTTTTTGAAATTGGCAGTATCGGATCCGGAAGTGCAGTTGGAAGCGGGCGGTTGGCTTTCCCCTAAGGACGAGGCGTTTGTCGAAGCACAGCGTGAGAAGATTCGGGTCGCCGGGGTAGAGGCGCGTTGCCGGATCCATATTTCGCCGGATGCTGAGAAGAAACTGAAAATGCTGAGCGGGATTGATGTTTTCACGGTGCCGGCGCGCTTTATCGAGCCTAAAGGATTGAGCGTTCTCGAAGCGATGGCTTGCAGACTTCCTGTGGTGGTTCCGAAGCGGGGGGCTTATCCTGAGATGGTGGGCGAAAGTGGTGGCGGATTGCTTTGCGAGCCTGAGGACGTCGACGATCTCGCGGCGAAGTTAGCTGAACTTCTCGCCGATTCGGGTCGTTGTCAGGATCTCGGTCGTAAGGCCCGTGACTGGGTCCTGGAGAAAAACAGCCGCGAGGCGATGGCGAAGTCGACCGCCGCCGTGTTTGAAGAGGTTCTTGGGCAGAGTGAACAGGGGGAGGTCTTTGACTCAACCCTGTTAGGTTAATCCGACTTTGTGGGAAGAATTCGAACAGCTTCGGAATTCTCGACTGGCTTCCACTCGCTATGTTCGCTGAGGCCTTTTTCTTTAGGGGACCTCCGGTAACTCATCCAGAAGTTTGGAGCAGTCAGAACGGTTGAAATGAGGCGTGAATGATCCAGCTAATAGGCATTAACTGGATTTTTCAGAACGAAATGGGTGACCATTCTGAGAATCCAGACGAGAAAGGAGGTTGCCGGAGGTGCCCTTTAACTATTACTTTTTCGTCCTTTCATTTTTTAACGTTATTGAGGTGGCAGGAAAACTACCTTAGCCCTCGAACCGTTTTTGATAGAGTATTCGATACTGATAAAAACGATCGAGATTTTCCTTGTTCAGGACATTGCCTGATTTTGCGTAGTCAGGAATTGATTCATTGTTAGGATCGATGTAACGTTCCAAAAGCGTTTCACCGCGCCATTCACTCGAAACAGTGTCTTTGTTAGGGTTAAAGGTCTCGTGGTCGCTGTCTCTTGCTTTTTTGAGGACCTGAACCCTGGCGTGGACTCTGAACGTGTTCGACTTCGTTGTCAGTCGTGGGTAAATATTTGAGTAGGGGCGCTCTCTGGAATTGTCTCCGGTGGGGCTGTGGTTCTCCCAGAAACTTTCCATAATTTGATCAATGCGAGGTTGAATTTTTTTGCCTTCCTCAGGCACGGGAATGTTCAATGAACTCATTACGGGACGCTCTCGCAAAGGGATTAGATGCATTTCACAAATCTCGGTTGCCGAGCGAAAGATTTCCCCGTTCAAAAATCGATCGTCGAATTGTTTCAGTGTCTCATCAATATCGATAAGGTGACGTAAGTTGACCTGGTCGGGAAGGGGGGGGACGTAGTAGTCGGCGAGAGCGTGGTCCCAGTTCTTATAGTGTGCGGCATCTTGATCTGAAATGATCAGCATCTCTTCTGCTTTCATCACGCCATGAAGTCCGGTCGCTCGTTTTACATTGGTGAAAGGCAGAATTTGGTAGTTGAGATTGATTTTGCCAGCGGTGGAGAAGGGTTCGCTGATGGCGTAGGGCTCGACTACGGGCATCCAGAAAAGATCGAGAAGGTAGTGGTCTTTGAGGCCTTCATGACCGGGATGCGGTCTACCGGGATCAGCGGGGTGTCCCCAGGGTTGCGGACGGAAGAGGAGCGTTTGCCAGGGGATGTTTCGTTTCACTCCTGTGGGAAGCGAACCAAACATCACCGGTGAACTGATCTGGCGGTTGGGGGAAAAGTAGCCGGGCCCCTGGATTGCCTGTCCCCAGTTGTTGTCAAAGTAGGGCGTGGGAACATCTGAAAAAGCATCCCCGCGGCTAACTCCCCAGCGATTCGAACGGTTTCCACCATCCGGCTTGTTGATGTAGGGGCCGTCTACGGTGAGGGCAACGCCATTGTCAAAGTCGCCGCTCGAGATCGGTTGGGAAGGGGTCATCCCTTCGGAAGATGAGAATCCTCTTGGGAAATCGGGGAATTTGGAAAAGTGGTAGCTGGCATCGGTGAGCTGAGTTTCTACAGGATAATCGAATCGGGGATAGAATCCGTCGGGTGTTTTGTGTAAGTCGGCGTTTCCGAATCTCCAATAGTAGTGGGCTCCTGCAGGGAGGAAAAGAGTATGATCTATCGGGTTGTTGGAATTGAAGTAATCAGCATGCGGTCGAAAGACTTCTACCCCCACATTTTGACTCGCGGCAATCAGCCTGAAATCGCCACCGGCGACTTGATTGCCGCTACCGTGGAACGGGTTCAAGCTCCTCACTACATCGCCTTCTCTCCAAAGACCGCCTTTATGAACACCGGGGCGCCAGCGAGGGTCCAACGTTTTGGCGTCGTCGCTGTGATTGTTAGTCGCCGTCCACGGTGAGCCGGGGTTCGAGCCTTTGCCGGTAAGCCGTCCACCCCAGAAGTAGGCTCCGATCAATTTATTGTCCTGGAGTACTCGACCCGTTCTCGATTTTTTTCTCCCTTCAACGAGGGCCTGTCCATTCACGTGCCAGGGGATATCGGGGCGGGGATCCGGATCCGGAAACTTTCGAGCATTGTTGATTTTAGAATTGTTAAAAGACCACCAAAACCTAGCTGAGGTTTCCGGTCTGCCACGGCGTTCTCTCGTCCCTTCTTTCTGAATAGCAGGAACCGGGAAATCTGCGTTTGGAAATTCCAGGTTGATACGTTGAATCAGCTGGCTTGTGTAACCGTTGTGCTCGCAGAAGACATCAAGAATCAAGGGTTCCTCCTGACTGAATTCGATCTTTTCTGAAGTGATATCAATCTTGATCGGTTCGCTTACGAATCCGAAATCCGTGTTGCCACGAAATCCGGCATTACCTCCCCATGCGCGGCCGTGAAATCCTGAACTCAGGCTGCCGGAGCGGTTCCTTTTGATGATGGGCTGAAGTCCAAGCTCTTCCTTGTTAATTCGAAGAGAGTCCAGTCCAGTCCAGTGCGTTCGCATTCTCGAGTTGATTGAAGACCAGCCTTGCCCGGGAATGAACGCTTCCGAAATGAGACAAAGCTGCACTACGATCTCCTCCTTTTTACAGTTCGTCGGATCGGTGAGCCCGGTGTGCCATCCTCTCCAAACCGGTAGGGCATGATTCCAGTTCAGTGGGTCGTATCCGGGGTGATTCGGGTCATTCGCATGCCTGAGTCTGTCTTTTCGATCGCGCACTGGAAGAAAGGGCCATTTTTCAACGGGCAGGCCCCGGACATTCACCTGCTTGGGATGGGGATCCAGCGGAGGGAAGTTCGTGTAGTGAATTCTCGTGGTTCCACCCTCGTAGCCGGGGGGCAATCGCATGGGAACGGAGTCAACAATACGTTCGCCTCCTGTTCGTTGTGGGCGGGGGGAGTTGCCGGGGGAGGCACAGCAAATCAAAGCGATAGAGAACTCCGAGAAGGTAGGGAAGCGACCAAATCCCATGGTGTCCCCAATTTGGATGGGAGCAACCTGACCGTGCCCCTGATGTGTGCCGTTAAAATTCTCTTTTAGTTCTCCTTTGCTCCAGTAAAGGGTGCGACCGTTCGTGAACTGGGTTTGCCTGTTCGCTCCGCTTTCTTTTCCGGTGTAGAATAATTTTGGATGGTTGTCATCAAAGAGATTTGTCGTCCTGACATAGTCAAAAATCTCAGTAAGAATTTGTTCCCGGTCAGGGCCGAATTTGGAAGCGAAGTCTTTTCCTATTCCGGGAACCGGTTGTGAGGTGAGCTCCTTCAGATAGCCATAAACTTCCTGATTTCGGCGGATTTTTCTCCAGTCATCAGTGGGACTGTCAGCATTCATTCGTGTGAAATAGTAGGGCTGCCCGGATGAAGTCGTTGAACAAAAGCGAATTAAATTGTCGAAGCCTGTTAAATATTGATTGCTGTCTTGATCCGCTGTTGTTGGCCAGATACTGACTCGTGGCAGCCCGTATAGGTTGAGTTCGGGGGCACGGCTGTGCGCGGTTAGGAAAAAGCGCGACTTCTCAAGAAGATCGCGGCTTACAATTTCAGAGCTTTCTCTTTCGCCTGCTTGTTTTTGTAGCCTGGGAGCTTTGAAGATAAACTCATCAACGCTGGCGTAGAGTCGATCCTCGTCGGGTTCCACCCCGAGGTCGCCTCGCGCATTGACACGGGTGGCACCTTCAGAACCACCGGTGTTCACACGGGGAATCAGGTCGTAAATGACCTCCTTGATCTCGCTGTTTTTTTGCATGTCACGGGAAAGTCTTCGTGAGGTGCGCATGGAATCACCATCCAGTTCGGCTATCGTTTTTCGAATGACTTCGTTTCCAAAAAGAACCGGGGACAGGGCTGTTGTGGCAGGATGGCCTGGAAAGCGTTGATACTCTTTTTGGGTTGGCTGAGCTCTTCCATACCAAAGATCTTCCCGTGAGACGGATTTGGGAGTATCCCAAAAGGTTGGCTCAGAGGCGGTATTGATGTTGAGCTTCGAACATTCGTCATCGGTCCAAAATGCGACTCTCCCGATAATAGGGTTGTCCTTGTCTGGCGCAATCCGCTGTCCGTTCGCGCGCACCCCCGCAAACTTTCCCGTCTTCGGGTCGAGGTGTCCAGTGGTCCCGTCTTCGAGCATGTAGAGCCACCGCACTGGCATCGGAAGTCGGGCTGTATTGTCATCTGCGAGAACGGTTCCCTCGATCGTTTCGGAAATTTCGAAGCCTTCGACTGTTCCTTGCGCTCTTGGGTCAATGATAGGAAATATCAGATCTTTATCCATCATCGAGGGGGCATTGAGATCGATGAAGTGCTCTGTTTCATTTTGCCAGTTCGATGGCGGTAGATCCTCGAGAAGTTCTTCCTCGTCCGAGACGATCATGTCGTCATCCGAGAAGAGTTTATAACCGGCGAGAAAGTCGCCATTCTCTCCATACTTCCGAATGGCACCGGGCTGGCTTGCCCATGTTTCAGATTTCCCGACCGTGCCGGAGCGCAACTGGCTGATTACTAAATTAGTGGCGACTTCGGAAAGATCCTGCGATGAGATCTGATTTTCATATACTGCCGCTGACTGTCTTTCTGCCTGCGCCAGCATAACGATGGCGATCACGAGAATGACCATCAGAGCCATCACGAGAAGAATGGAAATAAGTGCGGCTCCCACAGATCTCTTGTGGTTTCTCTGACGCTGTGATCGATGGCGCAGTTTCATTGTCAGGGGCGGAAAGCGCGCACCGCACCGGTGAATGGGTCGATACGAATCGTGTAGAAATTATCGGGAAGAGGTGCCTCCGCTCTCTCAATATATTTGCGGGAAGTGACTGTTAGGTGCCACGTATCTCCATTGGGATTAAGGGGCAAATTGGTTGAGCCATCGGGGAAATACCGGAAACTTAGATATTCCCTTTTGGGTCCCGAGGCACGGGACATCAGGGTCTCGTCTTGCCGTTTTTCTCTCAAAGCAATCAAGGAGGAGTATACCGGGCTTTTGCTGATCGCGATACTATCGCTAAGGATGAGCGGTTTCTGCAACGCTGAGGAGGAATCTTCGAGACCTTGTCGGGCTAGAACCATCATCCATTGCTTTGCGGCAGCGCTCTCCAGAGGGGGATAGATTCTGACTTCGACATGCGCATTGTCCGAGAGAGCTCGTTGCCGAGCTTGCACGAGGTGGCTAACAATTTGATCCCCGTTGCTGGTTAAATCAGTGGAGTCAGCAATGCTGTTTATCCCCAGCACGCTCATCGAAAGCAAAAGCGACACGATGGTGAGTACGGCGAGGGTTTCAATGAGTGAAAACGCTCCCGAACTTCTTGCGCAATAGGGGGATTTCGTTTTTAAGTGCTCCATTTTGCAGAGCGAATTGCCACGGTGGTTGAAAAGACCCGATGATTAATTGTGCGGTCAGTAAGTGATTGTTTTAGTGCTTCCAGATCCTTGCCGTAATTTTTAGCCTCTCTGAACCACTGCGGCTCGACAAGGCGGGGGATGGTTCCCGGGGCTGTTTGGGATTCGAGTCGGATCGCCGCTTCTTCATCGATGGCCACCAGCGTAATTTTCACTAGTGGTGGAAGAACGTGTAACGTATCCGGATTGCCTTCGTTGCGCGAATCGTAGCGATACAAAGGAGCAATTCTTAGAGCATTAGTTGGAGCTGTTCCGGGTTCACGGCTCAATTGAGGGGAAATAATCAGCGCTATAATATTGTCGACTAGCGGGCGTTTGTAGGTGTCTATTTGCTCAGATGAAAACCATTCTCTGATTTGCCCTGCTGATTCACTGCTCGCTTCGTCCGCTTCGTAAACGGTGTTGTATTCGGTCGGCGTCTGGAATTCCATAAGTCGAAATCTCCAGCTCGACCGCTTTCCCTTTTCCCTTGCGATGATGAACCTGGGTTTCCCATACTCATTGTCCGAGTATTCGACAAAGTAACCGATACCGTTGAGCAGGCCATCGAGACGCTGATACGATTCCTCTCTGGTATAGCCGAGAGGGGCTTGAAAGAAAACGGCGTGAGTCACTGCTTGTTTGCTTTCCATGAAGCGTGACGCCGCATCAGTGAAGAAATGAAGTTCGGAGTTTCGACGATATTCGTTGGGTGCGCCCGTCTTCGTGTTGCTTCCGGTATAGTCGTAGTCCCAATAAGTGTTGAGTGTGGATTGACTCAGGTTCCGGCTCATCTGCTCGAAAGCGAGGCGAGCGTCTCTGAACTGGGAGGTTCTGTCCCAGGAAGTCGTCCAAACCTCCTGAGTCGTTCGGAGAACCATTGCTGCGGAGACCATTATGATGGAAAGAATGGCCATTGATACGAGCATTTCCACGAGTGAGAATGCTTCGCTTGGACGGAGGAGATAGTCGCTGGCTCTGTTTCTCTTCATGGCTGAGACTATTGATTGAGCTAGTCAATATCTTTCATGTTTGCGACAACCGTTGAGAAGCGCCGAAAGCGGTTCGCGTTCTTCACATCGTCAAAATCGAAGGATTGAAGCGGGACGTCTGTTACCTCTATGGTGATGCGTCTTGTGTGTTGGCTGGTAGACTTGCTTGTCCTGTTATCGTCAGGTAGCGCGTAGTCTTCAGAATCGGATATGGCAACCCGTTCTAGTGTTCTGTTAGCGTCTAGATTTACGTCACGGGGATGAATGCGAATTCTTGCCGTGAAGATGGCGTCGATTCCATGCTCTGAAAGTTCGATGCCTTGTGAGTCAAAGTATCGAATCCCCAGTTGTTTGCTATCAAACTGATGGAGTCGATCCCATTCGTTGAGCATTAGGTCGTTAACGAGGTTTTTGGCGATTCTTCTTTCGACGGAACGGGAGGAGGCCTCCTTCATGTTGTAGAGACTGCCCGGCAACATAGAGAAAACCAGCATGATGCCCGATGAAAAGATGGCCAATGCGATGGCCACTTCGATCAACGAGAATGCGGAAGTTTTGATCGTAAATTTTTCAGCAGAAGTATTCATGTTACCACCGCGATTCAGGTGGATTAAGAGGGGCGTTCTTTGTCGAGAATTCTGTGGGTATTCTACTTTTTCGTAAAGGTAAAAGAAACGTGACCTCGCAAGGGCGGTTCGACCGTCTCTTGCGATTCTCTCCGCTGAATTCAGTCGAGTGCAACGAGGTAAGCGAGCAGGTCTGACATCGCTTCGACATCAATTTGAGCTTCCAAACCGGCGGGCATGAATGAGATCCCCATCCCGGAGAGGCTGGCGATGTCGACTCGAAGAATCTCGGAGGACGACCCGTCGAGGCGTTGCAAGGTAACGCTGTTGGTCGACTCGGCCTGAATCATTCCGGAATAGGCTTCGCCCGACTTGGTGAGGAGGCTGTAGTTGAGATATTCAGCCTTCACATCCCGATTCGGATCGAGGATATTTTGCAAAATGGCCTCGCGACCAATCTTACCAATACCCATCAGTCGGGCGCCGATGGCATTTCCCATGCCGTCGAGTTGATGGCAGGCCGCGCAGGATTTGGCAAAGACTTCTCTGCCCGCTGCCGGGTTCCCTTTGTTCTCCAAGGCGGGGGCGTAACGGGCGATAACGGCGGCGCGGGCTTCTTGTTCGATGCCTCCGAAAACGCGGGTGGCTTTTTCGCTGACCTTCTCATCACCATGGGAACGAAGCATCTGGATGCGGATGGGTCCCAATTCGCCCCGGCTAATTTTGCCTGCTTCGGCAGCACTGATTGTGGACAGAGCCCAGGCAGTGCGGGAGAGGAGGATTTCGATGGCTCCTGAGCGAATCAATGGACTGAAGGTTTGCCAGGAATTTACGAGAAACTCGCCAATGTCAGGCTCATCAAACGTCGCGATAAGGTCGAGCGCTGCTTTCTGCAGGGCGGCATCCTGATTCGGCGCGAGAGCGGCTTTGAGGCTGCTCGCGACCTCTGCGTAGTCGGCAAGCGCCATGAGCGGCAGATGTTTTATCCGGATTTCCGTATCGACCTCAGGATCGAGAGCCATATTTATGGATTGAGATAATGTTTCAGCCACCCCGTTCCGCACGACTTCAGGCGCTTCCGTGAGAAGGCTTTTCTGGACGGACTTATTTGATGCCAGTAGTAAGGTCCTTAATAGAATAGCCTGCAGGCGGGGATGCTTTCCGTTTGGTTGTGTTAGGTTTTCTGCGAGTGCGAAAATAGTCGTAAGGTCCCCTGATTTCGCCGCGACGCTGACGAGCTCAGATAGAATACTGCGGGTTGCTTGGGAGCTGTCCGCACTTTCATGATGATACAGCTGCGTGAACACTGAGCTGAGTGAATCGATAATGGCGCTCGTTGCTGCGAGGCGCATCCACCGGTTTCCGCCTTCCTGCTGCAATCTTCGTGCGAGGAGGTCGGCCTTCTGCAGATGGAAGAACTCACCGCAGGAGAAGAGCGCCTGGTAACGTACTTCTTCGGCCGGATGATCTCCCAGCGTGATGATGAGGTCGCGTATCAGCGCTGACTCTGGCGCGTGCTTGTCGGCGAGTCTAAGGCTGTGAACGATCGCATCGGGATCGCTCTCTTTCAGTCCGGCGAGAGCGAGATCAATATCGTAAGCGTCGAAGCTGTGAAGGAGATAACGTGCTCGCGTTCGGCCGAGTGCTGAGGGTGTGTTTTCGACCAATCGCCTTAATTCGGGAATTGCAGTTTTCGCATCTTGTCTTTCCCATAAGAGTCGTGCCGCGGTGTCGCGGTGCCAACCGTTGGGGTGATCCAGCAGTGCGACGAGCTGTTCCGTAGATTGATTCGCAAGCGTGGGGAGAGGGCGCCGGTTGGCTTCTTCGGGAAGAATTCGGTAAATGCGCCCCCGGTTATCGCCACTTGCCATATTGAGGTGCTCGACCACTTTTGGCGGAAGGAAGCCGCCGCCTTCGATTACTTCGCGATACATGTCGACGACATAGAGTGCCCCGTCGGGACCATTGGAAAACTGAACAGGACGAAAGTAATTGTCGGTCGAGGCGAGGAACTCTCCCTTAGTTCCGGAACCGACGTGCCGGGACCTGAAGGATAACCCTTCGCGCTCGACTTTGGCGCGGTAGACGAGGTTGTTGGCTGGCTCGCCGATAAAGGCATCCGCGAGGTAGCTTTCGGGAAATGCATTACCGGTGTAGAAGGTGAGACCTGATGCGGAGGTGATATAGCCCTGGTCCTGCACTTTCCCGTCGCGAATGTCTGCGCTGCCCCGAAACTCACCAGCCACTCGCATCCGGTTGCGAAGGATGCGCCACGGTTCGGGCGGGCTGATGGTGTGTAGCCGTTCGTTTTTGACCCCGTCGGAAATCAAGATTGAAGAAGAGGGGGCAGGCATCCACGGATTGTTCCTCAAGTAGCGGGAGTCGTAGATGACAAACTGGTTGGGATAGCTGCTTTGGCAGTTAAAGCGATTACCCCAGCGATCAAAGGTCTGCCCATGCTGTCCACCGCCACTCCCGACCGCGAATTGACGTGAGTGGGGATCAAAGGCAAATCCGCGACGGTGAACGTTGACCGGTCTCTGATCGTCATTGTCGGCTCGACGCACGCTTCCGCCTGAGTTCGTGCAGACATGAATCCGGTTGTCGAAGCCCCAGCGAAACGAATTCATCTGCGCTTGTCCCGCCCGGATTTCCTCGCGGGAAAATCCGGTGTAGACGACTTCTTCCTGATCGGCTTTTCCATCGGCGTCAGTGTCTGCGAGATAGAGGATTTCGGGCGTGCTGCCCAGATAAACGCCCTCGTTCCACAAGAGAAAGGCCGACGAATAGTCGAGATCGTCGATGAAGGTGGTTGCCTTGTCCATCCTCCCGTCTCCATCGATGTCTTCGAGAATTTTTAACCGTCCTCGTTTGCCGGTGTCACCGCCATGGAACTCCTGATTGTACTGAGTAAATTCAAGAACCCAGAGCCGTCCCCGGGCGTCAAAAGCTATCTCAACGGGGTCCGCAATGAGCGGTTCAGCGGCGACGAGTTCGATTTTGAAACCGGGTTGTATCTTGAATGTTTTTAACGCGTCTTCCGGCTCGACAGGAATGAGCGGGGGAAGAAGCGCGGCATAGTCGATCACTTTATCTTGCGCTGATGAGAGAAAGCAAAAGCAAAAGAGAAAGGTTAAGGCTGGAACAATTACTTTCGGATCTTTCATCGTTGAGGAAACGAATTGATTTTATCAGTTTAGAGCAGAGTCGGCGATCATTTCTATCATGTATTGATGTCATCATTCAACAGTGGGGGAGTCAATTCGGTGACCCTGATTAAGCTATGATTTGGCCGTTGCTAACTGGTCCCTGATTTGCGAAAACAATGACTATGGTGAGAGCGTTTTTACTAGCATGGGCAATCTGTTTTTCTGCGAGTGGATTCAGCAAGGACGTCGAGTCCGCGTTGACGGTGACCGTTCCTGAAGTCTTTTATGCGGTCGAGGGCGTGCCGACTTCGTTGAACTGCCGTAATTTGGTCGATGTGTTTCCCTCGGATCCTCTCGACGTTGATGTGAAATGTGCGGTCGGACAGCTCGATGGTGAAGTCTGGCATCTCACGGCCGGGAAGGCGGACGTTGGTGATCACCGTATGAGCGTTCGAGTTGCCCGGGATGACTTCGAGTCAGCTAAAGAGTGCTCACTGATCTTGAGAGTCGTGCCTGCCGATTCAGGTGAGACGGGAAAGCTATCTCTTCTGGTGGTAGGAGACAGCCTTACGAATGCATCCCGCTATCCCAACACGATTGCGAGACTCCTTGAAGAACCCGGAAATCCGGAGTGGCGAATGATGGGGACACATCATCCGAAGTCGGCTGATTTGAAGGTCTTTCACGAAGGATATGGGGGATGGACCTGGGCGCGTTTTAACACGCGCTATGAGCCGGAAGAGAATCAAACTGGAAAGACGCGAACGAGTCCTTTTGTTTTTCTGTCAGAGGAAGGCGAGCCCGGGCTCAACGTACCACGCTATTTTTCCGAATTTCATGACGGTGAGTTGCCCGACATCGTTTTCATTCTTCTTGGCATCAACGACTGTTTTCACCCCGATCCTGAAGATCCTGCCGCGATTGAGGCTAGAATTGATACGATGATGGAACAGGCGGAGATTTTTCTGGCATCGTTGAAGGAAGCCGCGCCTCAGGCCATGATCGGTATAGGTCTCACGCCTGCGGCGAATGACAGGGAAGGGGCTTTTGTCGCGAATTACGGAAAAAAATACACCCGTGATGGCTGGCGTCGTATCCAACGCCGGCTCGTGCAGCGGCAGATCGAGGCATTCTCAGGGCGGAAGGGCGAGAATCTTTACGTCGTCCCTACGTCCCACAGTGTTGATCCTCATTTGGGATATCCTGATGATAATGCGGTGCACCCTAATGACTCCGGCTATGAGTCGATCGGAAGGAATGTCTATGGGTGGGTAAAAGCAATGCTTGCTAAGCGTTAAGCAAATTGAAAAATTCTATAAAAACTAGTATTTTCATACTATAGCTGATCGATCTATCACGATCATTGGCATGACTTAACTGCTTTTAACTCAATTTTCCGCTTCATGCTTTTTGCGAAACTACTCACCAAATTCATGTAGTGCTGGCCATTTGCGACAGGGCGGTATCGTTTATTTGCGCTGCTTTCCAACGAGACAAAAGATTATCTGGATACTTTGCCGCAGCCGGTGCCAATGCGGACCGGCGTGAAATTGTTCGTGCGCCCTGGAGATCATTTATCCCGCATTTTTCGATACTTCGGGACTTATGAGCCCGAGACCTGTCAGTTCTTGCGCAAGCACGCGAAGCCCAATGAAGTATTTCTCGATGTCGGCGCCAATTTGGGACTACACAGTCTTGGTGTTGCCAAGGATATTGGTTGTCCGGTTGAGCCTGGGACGAAGACAGCCGACTGTCTTGAGCGCTCAATTGAGGCCAATGGGCTTAACTCTCTCGTTCGTGTATTTCGTGTTGCCCTGGCTTATAAATCGGGAACGGCGACTTTTGTGGAGCCGCCGGAACATATTGGCCAATCTTCTCTCGAATCGCCGAATGATCCAGCGCATCGTGATGGTGAGCGCTTCGAGGTTCAGGTCGAGCGACTGGATCAGTTTTCTGAATTCAACGACTTCCTTAAAAAAACGGGCATGAAAGTCGGGCTCGTTAAAATGGATATCGAAGGAGCCGAAGAAGAAGCGCTCAATGGAATGGTCGAACTGTTAAAGACTCACCGTCCTGCCATTATCATGGAGATTTACGATGGTAATCTCAACGGATTTGATTCTTCCCGGGAGTCCATTTTTGCTTTTCTGGACCAGCTGGGATACGAGCTCAGAGAAGAGTTTAACTTCAACGGTTTGTTTCTCCCTACGAAAGCAGTGGCGCTGCCCGCTCAGGTAAGCGTGGCGGATGTATTGCCTGCGGTTGCTGTTTCCTAGAGGTTTTCCCCTCAATCGCCAGTCGGAAATTGATTCCCTCATTCTTTTGCTTGTCGTGAGGCGAGTTGCATGAATTCCCTTTGACGTCGCTAAGCCCAAAGCGTATTCCTTCCTCCCCTTTCTTAACGGGATATATTTATGGCTGAAAACGCGAAATACTTTGCAGGACTTGATATTGGCGGCTCTACGGTGAAAACCGCATTGGTGGACGAAAAAGGCGATCTTGCCGGTGAAATGGTCGAAGTGAAAAGTCATGTAAAAGATGGCTATGAGGCGACTTTCGGTCAGTTGGAGGGAGCGCTCGATCAACTCACTTCGAACATCGGTGTTTCACGCGACCAGGTGCATGGAATCGGAATGGACGTCCCGGCTCCTTCGAGCGATGGCGTAATCTGGGGCCGTGCGAATTTGGCTGAAGATTGGGTGGGCACGAATATCCGTGACGAGTTTTCGGCTCGCCTTGGAGGCACTCCTGTCTACATGACGAATGATGGCAATGCGGCTGCACTCGGTGAGTATTCAGTACGCAGGAAGCATCACGGGGCTTTGCTGTTGATTGCTCCGGGCACTGGTCTTGGTGGTGGTCTCGTCCTCCCTGGCGGAATGGCTTATGAAGGGGCGAACGGAATGGCTCTCGAAGTCGGTCACATCACGGCTCCGCATCGCGAAGATGATGGTGAGCTTCCTCAGTGTTCCTGCGGAAAGAAAGGTTGTCTTGAGGCCTGGGTGTCCCTCGTCGCGCTTCGCCGCCGCGTGGGACTCGAATTGGCAAAGGAAGAGAATAAAGACCATCCCATTCAGGCAATCGAGACAGTTGAGGAGAAAGCGTTCGCGCTTCGTGATTATGCGACTGAGGGCGATGCAATGGCGATTGGGATCTTTCGTCAGCAGGGGCAGATTCTTGGCTATGGCATTGCTGATCTGGTCCGTGTTTTTGATCCGGGCCTTGTCGTAATTGGCGGCGGTCTTGCCGAGACCAGTTTCCGTGATCAGTATATTGATTGGGTCCGCGAAGGTTTTGCTGAGCGTGCCTGGGAAGTTTACCAGCGCAGCCCGATTGATCCCGATCAAGTGACGACCCGTTTCGAGTGGGCTTCCGGAGGCGACTGGTCTGCGGCCTTGGGAGTGGCGTATTCAGCGCGGGAGATGTTCCGTTAGAGAAGCCTGCTGCTAGATTCTATTTATCGGGAAAGCCTCACTTTTTAGTGGGGCTTTTTTTGTCTCCGGAGTTTTTGAGCGCAGCTCCTAATAGACGTGGAGCTTGGAAACACGGAAGCTGCCATTAGCGTCTTCCTGAAAGTAGACTTTGGCGAGACCTCCTTTGTAGTAGAGGATCATCTTGTCGTCGTAGTAAGGAATATTGGCTCCATGAGGCATGTTCCAATTCAGCTTGCTGACCGCTTCGGGGGTAGCAAATTTTAGCGCCATATTTCGATCCAAACGGATGAATGCAGTTAGAAACCTCAGTGCGGCGTCGTGCTTGGTTAGTATCTCCTGCGGTGCGGGAGATGCCGCGCCGGTTGATGCGGAGTTGGAACCCGTGGATGTATTCGTGCCGCTGGTTTCAACACAGGCGGGTATGGCGAGTGCCATCATCATTGCGAGGAGGAGGGGGCTCGTGATGACTTTGATTTTCATAGGATTATTTTAGAGACGGAGTTGAATCTTCGGAAGCGACATCACTTGGACGATCCACCCGATGCCTTACCTGCTTCAAGCGGCGGAATAATGACGCCGCGCTTCAATAACCAGCAAACGCCGATGAGATCGTAAACGCCACGGATTGCGCGGTCGAGGTTCGTGTACTTCGAAGTTCCTGCTTTTCTCTCACGGTGATTCACATCAATCTCCGCGATTCTGAGTCCGGCATGAGTAAATATTCCGGCGAGGTAGCGGTGCAGCCCGTTGAAAGGAACGAGAAGATCCACGTAGTCGCTGTGCATCACTTTTAGTGAACAGCCTGTATCGCTAATCCCGTCGTGAATGAACCAGCGGCGAATACGGTTGGCAATTTTGGAAGCGGTGCGCTTGCTCCAGGTGTCTTTCCGCTTCGCCCGTCTTCCCACGGCAACGTCGCAGTCTTCTCCACGCACCAGTTCGACAAGCTTCTCAATGTCGGCAGGGTCATTTTGACCATCGCCGTCCAGCATCACAAGGATGTCTCCGGATGCAAACTTCAGCCCTGCGTAGAGAGCGCCGCTTTGTCCGCGGTTCTCGGTCAGTCGGACAGGAGTCACTCCTTCAACGCGGCACAAGATATCCCAGGTCCCGTCGGAACTGCCATCATCCACCGCGACGATCTCGGCATGGGGCTGGCATTCGACGATCTCTTTGAGGACAAATTCTGCGCATTCTTCTTCGTTGTAGAAAGGAACGACAATACTCACTGTATCGAAACCCGGAGCTGTGGAACGGAGTCCCTTCGTTCGCTCAAAAGGAGAAGTGTAGCCAGGTGCTTTCATTGCAATCGGGAGAGTCTATTTGCTGCCGTTTTCCGGCCAGGATTTCAATCTCTCACCGCGGAAAACGGTGTAGGTCCGTTCGGTATTGTAGCCGAATGGTATCGTGAATTCCTCCAGCTTTTTCACTGAAGTAAAGGCATCCGCAACTTTATCCGGAAGGGCGGCTTTCGAGCCCCATCGAACGATCAGTCCGTTCTTTCCCGTGTTGCCATCATCTTGAGGGTTTGGCCAGAGGTCATACTGAGAGAGTATCTTATCCTGTCCGTGCCATCCGTAGACGCGGGGTTGATCGGGGAGGCCAAAGGAAAGGTGGCTGATCAAGTCGCGATGGCCGAGCGCGACCAGAAATAGATCGTCTCCATCAGACTGCGACCGGCGAATGGACTCTACCTTGTTGATGACGAGGTCATGGCTCATGAGGCGACGCTCGGGGTCGGCTTTGTGGCCGGGCTTGCCAATAGCGCGAAAAAAGGCAGGGCCGGCGTAGAAGTAGAAGGTCAAAAGCAATCCGATTGAAACGGTGATCGGAAAAAGTTTTCGCCAGGCCACGGGAGGGAACTTGAAAAGGGTAACGGCTCCTGTATACCAACCCGCCGTTAGGGAAAGCGCTGAGACATAGAAAACGGCGGGCCAGTTGGGTTGGAGCTCCTGACGCATTGCGAGAAGCAGCAAACCGGCGAGCGGAATGGCGCTGAAAGTGAGGCAGTAACGAATGGGGGCTTCCACTTTTCGGATGATGAAAAGTCCGGGAATACAAAGGCTGTAAGCGAGGAAGGCCGTCACCGGAGAGAGCACACCAAATTGACTACCGAAGAATGAAAAGAAGCCAATGACACGCTCGGTGAACATGGCGCCCTCTCCTTCGTGTGCTTCAAAATGGTGCCCGGTGTGCTGGAACGTGATCCATTCGTTCTGTGCGTTCCAGATCAGAGGAGGAGCGAGGAAAAGATAGGAACCAAAAAGTGTGAGAAGGAGCTCGGGACGTTTCAGATGATGTCTCGTGTCCTTATGCAGCGCCAGGTAAACCACGGCTAAGACAGGGAAGATCATCATCATCTGTTTGCTGAGATGACCGATTCCAAGGGCGAAGAGAAGCACGATCAAACTGCCTGTGCCGCCTTTGCCTGAAAGGTAACGCCAGAGCATCCAGAGCGCTGTCGACCAAGTGAAGACGAGGGGGGCGTCGATCGTGAGAAAGAAACTAAGAACCGAATTCGCCGGTGCGACCAATCCGAGAATTACGGCGATCCAACCTGTTTTTGGATCAAAGAGAGCCGCCGTCAAAAAGTAGAGTAACAACACTGAGGCTGTCCCGAGAACTGCAGCGGTCGCACGAATCCCGAAAAGGGAGCCTTGTCCAATCCAATCGACGAAGGCGTATAGCCATGCAATAAATGGGGGCTTCGAATAGTAGCCATAGTCGAGCTGTCGCCCCCAGTCCCAGTAGTAGGCTTCGTCGCCGGCTGGGTTCACCGGAAGGAGCCAGGCGTATATCAGACGGAACACGAAAACGGCTGCGATGAGCCAAATCGAGCGTCTGAGAAAAGGGGACTGAGTGAGCGGCTGGGACATGGATAACAAGCGCCCCACGCTGCCTCAAGATGAGGCATTTTCCAGTGGAATCAGGCGGTAGCCTTGATCAATCAACGGATTTGACTGATGATCTTATCGGCGGCAGAAACACTGCTACCTTCTACATCTTCCCAGGAGGAATAGGTTTTTACTCCGTTAACCATTTTCGGCGGATCTTTGACACCATCACCTTGAGTGGTAACGACGCGATCCGCCAGGCTTTGGCCGCTATCGCTCACGATTTCGCCATCAGCGATAATGGTCTCAGCTCCGGTGAAATCGAGTTCCTTTTTAGGAGGCCGGATCTTCGATACGGGTGACAAAAGGGTTCCTGCGATGGATTTCTTTTCCTTCTCGGGCTCGCTTACCCTGCCCGGCATGGAGGGCACTTCGAAGACGTTCTCGCCAGAGTCTACCACGGGGGCAACGGCTCCTGACGTTGTTTCAGCCACTGGAACGGCAGGAGCAGCGATTACCGGCTCTGGTTTCTTCCGATTGAAAAACGAGAAAAACCCACCGCTCTTAGATTCCTTTTCTTCCGTTTTGAAAGAAGGCGTCTCAGCTGCGATCTCAGCAGCCACTTCCTCCTTCTTCTCATCAATCATTACGGGAACCGGCTTTACTTGAGGGATTGCCAACGGAGCCGTCTTCGAAACGACCGGTTCAGCAGTGGTTGAAAAATAGGGGGTAGAGAGCGGCACTGGCGTTACGATGGGATCTGACTCCTCCGCTTCGTCTTTCTTCCCGAAGCCAAAGAACGAAGTCTTCTTATTGCTCTTTTGAACTTTTCGACCCTCTTCAATGGTGTAGGACACAGGCTCTACCAGGGAGGGGGAGCCTCCTCGGAAAATACCATCACTTCCGGAAGGAGCCTGACTCGGAGGTGCCGGAGCACTCGTGACGGGAGCGCTGCTCGTCTGGGAGGCTGTCTCAGTCGTCATCTCAGTCGGGAACAGTTCCGAGGAAATCTGCTCCTGGTCGCGATTGAATCCAAAAAGACCGCCGCTTTTCTTCACCTGGGCGTCGGAAATGCAAGGGGAAGTAAGGGCGATGATCAGCACCGTTGGGAGTATTTTCCTCATCACAATTAACAGTATAGGGTAAAAGAGGGTCTCTTTCAAGAAGAGCCCGTCTATTAACTAAACGGATGAGTTCCGACTTTAATGACCTTTTTTTCCGTTTTTCTCCTTCAGAGAGGAGAGGTAGGTGATGAGATCTCGGACTTCTGACTTCTTCATGATGAGTCCCATCGGTGGCATCGCGGAGATTGGAGGCTGCTTGGTTTCGATGTCTGCGAGGGCTATTTGCTTCTCGATTTGTTGAGCCGAATTGTCGGGGTCTGCCACTTTGAGTGTCACGTGTGCTTCGTCCTCTGAGAGGTAGGTGCCGCCAATCGTTTTGCCATTTTTGAGTGTCATCATGGTCAGTCCGTATCCGGGAACGACCACCGCGCTGGGGGAAACAAGTGATTCGAGTAGATAGGCTCTATCATGACGGGTCCCAATTCCAGTGAGTTCAGGACCGGCTACTCCGCCGTCTCCGTTTACTTTGTGACACTTGGCGCACTGACCGGCTGCGTGAGTCATGAAAATTTCCTTTCCTTCTCTAACATCTCCACCGTGGAGCGTGGGGGCGAAGGCAGCGAGAATATCACTGGAATCAAGCGACGCGGTATAGGCAGCGAGCGCTTTTTTAACCGATTCATCTGTCTGGAAGGCGGCATTTTCGATCAAGTCTAACTGAGCGCCTTTCTTTTCGTTGCTGAATTTTGCAAGTCGTTCCGAAAAGAGTGCTGCGACTTTGGCGTTTTGAATGGGGCCGAGGAGCCGGTAGCCCTGCTGCTTTGTTTTGACGTCGGGAGATTCGCTCATGGCAAAAGCTTCAGTGAGGCCCCGTTCAGGTTCTGCCGCAAGCAGTTCAGACACGACCGCTGCTTTGAATGCTGGATCGGATGATTTGAGCAATCGGGCCCAGAGCGGTTTCAGGGCTGATGGTTCCTGCCTGGCGAGACCGTTGAGCGAGGCGACACGGGAATCGAGTTCTGCTTTTTCGTCGGTAATTTGAGCGGTCAGCAATTCAACGGGTGCGGCGACTCCATATTCAAGGGCGATTTGGGTGGCGAGACCAACGAGATTGCCCTCGGCGATATCAAAGACAGAAGAGAGGGTGCTTTTGACCGCCTCACTGATGTCTGCTCGCGTTGCAGGATCAATAGGTCGGTAGCTGCCGTCAGTGGAATCAACCGGCTTGGGATTCTTCCACTCGCTTAAGGCGAGAAGGGTCTGCTCGCGAAGGGGGGCTGGAAGCTTCGTTTGCGCGGCGTATTGAATCAGTCGTGTCGCGGCCTCAGGGGTTCCTGCGTGAAAGTTTGCATTGATGATCCTTGTTTGAATGATGAAATCACGGTGGTCTTGCGGCCAGCGGGCCGACTCGTTGCCCTCGATGAAGGGGATGATCTCTTTCGCGAGATCGGGAATCGCTGTGATGAGGTTCAAGTCGTTGATCGCACGGATTGCTTCGTAGGCGATGCTTTTGTCCTCATCTTTGAGAAAGTATTTCACACGGGGATCTTTCAGTTTCCTCAAAAAAAGCAGGGCTCCCATGCGAACTCCGGCCGACTCGTTTTTTACTTCCTTGAGAATTTTCTCCCGTTCATTGAGATACCACATTCCCTGAACCACTGAATGGCGGAGAAAGCGATCCTGATTGTTGTTGGCGGCGAGGATCTCGAAAAGTTTGGGAAGGGCCGGCACGTTTCCACATTTCCCGACACCAATCGCTGCGAAAGATTTCACCCGATCCGAGGAATCATCGAGGAGCGGTTCAAGGAGAGTTCCCATGTCGGTGTTTCTGGAGTCAGCGAGGACTTTGACTGTTTGAGCTCGCACTTCAGCGTCTTCGTCGTTGAGAAATTCAGCGATGCCGGTAAGCAGCGTCGCTTCTTTTCTCGCTAGCTGGCCAAGTCCCCAAATGGAGTGGAGGCGTTTGAGTTGTTTCCCGCCCGGCTGTGCCGATGCGTTGAGAGCTTCTTTGGCGCCTCGCTTAACGAGTTCAAACTGAGCCTTTTGACGAATCCGCATGTCGGGATGGCCGATGGCTTCGACCAGTTCGGTTTCGACAAAGGCAGAGAAGTCTTTGAGGAGAATCTCATGGGTCTGCTTCACCGCAGGAGAGTTAAGCTTTTCAGGTGAGGCCAGCGTGTAGATGTTTCCGAGATCCTCTTTGAACCAGCCGTTGTTGTTGAAGCAACTCAGATACATGCGGCCGTCAGGACCAAACTCGACATCGGTGTTACCGAGGCCTTCCATGAAGATCTCCTGATGATCAACCGCGAATCCAGCTCCCTTCTCTTTCACACTGAAGGCTTCGAGATCGCCCTTGGCACCGCCGAAGTTACATACCCAAAAGTGACCGGCGTAGCGATCCGGCATCGCAGTAGCACCATAATTGTAGACGAGTCCGCTAGGCCCCCATGACACGATGTCGACTGGAGGAAGCGCGTAGGCGGGGCGTCCTTCCTGTTGAGTTTCCCAAATGGCCTCAGTCATCCAGGGATTCATGGGAATAGACTTGTGATCGGGATGTTCGTAGTCGGGAGTGCGAAGTTCCAGCTGATTGCGGAAATTTAAAAGCACCTGATGTCCGTGATTCCAGCCGGAGTCGCCTCCTTCGAGAATGTAGACGAGCCGCCCTTTGTCCCACTGGTCAGCATCATTGTCGCAGGTGAAAAGGTTGCCGTATTGGTCGAATGCGAGCTCCTGCGGATTCCGGAGCCCAGTGTAGATCTCTTCCACATTCGAACCGTCAGGATCGCATCGAAAGACGCCACCCCGGTAGGGCTCGTGATAGTGTCTGCCTTCTTTAGTGGTGAAAGAATACCCTCGATCACCAATCGACCAGTAGAGCTTTCCGTCCGGGCCCCAAACGAGTCCGTGCATGTCGTGGCCGGAAATACTCATGCGCACGCCAAAGCCATCCTGAATTGAGACGCGCCTTTCAGCCTTACCATCCTCGTCACTATCGGTGAGTCGCCAGAGGTGCGGGATATTCGTGTAGTAAATGTCGTTTTCGAATCCCGCGATGAGACCTATTCCAGGACCGTCGAGCACTTCATTAAATCCCGTCGCCCAAACGGATGAGGTGTCGGCTCTGCCGTTGCCATCCGAATCTTTGATAAGAACTATTTGGTCGGTATACTCGGTGTAAAAAGAGAGCGGGCGAGTGAGCTGATCTCTTTCATACATTTCATAACGGTCCTGGCTCGACCCATTGTTGATGTCATCGAGTAGGATTTGCTGCTCGTTCCGGATGTCTTGAACGCCGGCTCTCCAGCGATGAATCTCCGCAACGAAAAGGTCTCCGTTGTGGTCAAAGCAGATTGCACTCGGATTCTGAATCTGGCTCGAGTCCGCGAAGAGTGATGCCTCGACATCGTCAGGAAGGGTGAAGCTACTGATGCGAATCGCTGCCTCTTTGTCATATTCAGCGGCACTGAGAAATTCGGTTGGTTTCTCAAGTGTCTTTCCCGTGTTTTCTTTTTCCTGGGCGTATCCTGACGAAAGCGTCAAAATTAAAGAGGTTGAGAGGAGTGTCGTTCTGACTTTCATGATTGGAAAAAGCCGCAACTCAGGGACTGGCGAAGACGGCAGTTCGCATCGTCGCAGGAAATAGATCAAGTTCCACGGAAAATGTGGGCGAGGACGCGCTATTCTTGGCGAGGCGATATACCAATTAATCCCCCCCCGGCCTGGGAGCTCTGTGTCCCTGATTTTCTTTTGCTTAGGATTTCTCGCGGAAAAGAATTTCGACACGTCGCGGTTTTTCGGCGACGACGCCTTCTTTAAAAACCTGGCTTTCACCAAAGGAAACGATGGAAATTCGGCTGGTTTTAATTCCTTTTTCAATGAGGAAGTCCCGTGTCATTTCGCAGCGTGCGTTCGCAAGAATCGCATTGTATTGAGGATCTCCAACGGTGTCGGTATGGCCTCGCAACTGAACTGCCAATTCAGTTCGAGCCGTCAGAATTTCGATCGTTTTGGAAAGCGTCTCTTTGTTTGCTTCGCTGAGGTATGTCGAGCCAAATGAAAAATCGATGAGATCGTTTTCGGGGAGTTCGATTGGTTTTTCTGGAGTGGCAGGAGCTGCTTTCGCTGCGGCAAGCTGTAAACTACTCTCGTCTCTCTGTTTCCTGGTCTGCTCTTTTAACTCAGCGGCTGCTTCTTCGGCCCTTTTCGTGACAGTGGCCAGAGTCTTTAGCGATTCATCGAGAGACTTTCGACTGTTCTTCTCTAGCTCGGCGAGCTCTTTCTTCGAGTCGTCGATTTGAGTGGTCAGCAATTCAAGCTGTCCTGCTTTCGCTGTCTCCTTGGAAACAATTGATTGAAGAACAATGGCGTCTCGATCATCGAGGCGTTTCAAGTGCTTCGTTGATTAGTATGGCGGCTTCGTCGGACTCACCGCGCTGAAGTTTGGAAACGATCTCAAGAATTTGGGAAGGCGTGACAACTTTCGGCTCAGGTTCCACATCGAGTTCCGGGACGGGTTTAGGATCGACCTCAAGGTTCGTTTCATCAGTAGTCTCATCAGCATTGAGCTCAGGGGAAGCGTGATCGGGTTTCTCTTGGATCACAAAACTGGTCTGCTCAGTAGGAATCGTTTTGGCCTGTTCCTTGCTTGTCCATTAGCGTGGAACGGTTACTGCCAATGCAAGCAAGGCGAGTAAGGTTAATAGCAGGGCAATATTTACAAAGATCTTCATGATGATTAGCTAATTGATAGTTAATTAATCTTGATGAAAATTCTCAAATTTATGTTTGTTACGTAGGGGCATTCTTGTAACTGTTAATTTCATTAGAGCGTTTTGATGACGCGAACGCAAGTTTCATGGCTGCAAAAATATTATCACTCCTCGAAATCAAAAACGACCGCGTTCATTGCGTCGATGGCGACGATTCTGAAGAGATCCGAAGTCAGTTTGCACGGGAAGCGGAGGGGCTTCAATAAATTGGAAAACAGCTCAGGAAAGCCCTTGGAACGCCACGCTTAACTGGATGTTCAGTGAGTGGTGCTGACGGAGGCCTTTCATTTCGATTTGTCGAGGACTCAGTTAACGACGTGGATGTCCGGGGGATTTACGTGTCAGGCGAATCCTATTCTGCCAGTAGTCTTATGCTGGCGAATCGCGCTGGTGAATCAGGCGACAAATGAGTGGTATGGAAGGCGTGACCAGCGAAACGAATTCTCATGATGGTATGTTGAAGGCGTTGCAGCGGGTTAAGCGTATTCGAAAACTCGAGGGAACCGTTGTCATGAAAGGCGGTGAGTGTCTCAATGCAGAGACTCTTTTGGGAGAGCTGCAGCTCAATGATTTTGTTCTTCAGATTAAAGCCTTGCTCGCACAATACCGAAATTCGGGGAGCCCGTTGAATCGTGCTTTGTTCAATTTTGACGGTGGGTGTTTTCTCGTATTTAATCTCTCGCCTTACGTCTTCTGTTTTTTCTTTGGAGAGTTGGACGATGCTTCAGCGATTGAGAGGGCAGGTGAAGAGTTTCTCGAAGAGTGGAAAGATTCTTTGAAGATCGAAAGCGGCAGCGTTGTCGCTCTTCCTGAACTCAAAATTGAAGTGGCGCCTCCCGAAGAAGATAGCAATGGAGTTGCTGTCGATGGTGATTCCGCCAAAGTAGCAATTACTGGAATAAATGGTTCGATGCCTGTTTCATTCGATCCGCTTGATCCGGATTCTTGCGACGTTCATTTTAAAGGGGAGGTGAAGTCGCTCTTTACTAACGTTTTAAGTGCCAAGCAGGTCAGCCGGATTTTGGAACCCGAATGGAAAACGATTAAGTCAATCCCTTACGATTCACGCAAAGAACCGGCAGAGAAGGACTTCGGCAAATCATTGATCTCACGGGTGCGCGATCGTCGTATTCGCAAGTAGTTAGAGGCTGCTCACAATGATCTCAGTCGAACTCACTATGGTCAGGAAAGAGATTATCCTTCCTTATGATTTCAACCATATCGTTAGTTCTATCAGCAGTCGGTGTCGTTGCTTCTGACTCGTTTACTTTTTTTCCGGCCTACTCGCTTCTTCCATTGCTAATATTTCTAGGCATGGCCCTCATTGCTGTCGGTGCGGCCCGGTCGAAAAATGCAGCCAGCACTTCGCTGAATCAGTGGGTGATTCTCGGCATCTGTTCGATTGCTTTTGTCGGTTTCGGAATATTGATTTTCGAGGGGCGATTGCCCGCTTCTGACTGGAGCTCCGAGTGGTTTTCAGTTAGCGCTTCTGAAAGTGATTCAGGTTGGCGCCTGTTGCTCTTTCAGCTAGGCACGGTTGCGATTGCTCTTTCCGTTGCCTGCCGATCGATGATCGATCGTATCCGACTTCGTGGATTGATCGTTTTTTGCATTTTGTTTTCCGGAGTGCTCTTCCCGGTTCTTTCTTAGGGGGCCTGGGGGCGGCACTTTTCCGGAGCTGACCTGACGGCGGGTTGGCTCGAAGTGTTCGGCTCGGGGTTTTATGATTTTGCAGGCTCCGGAGTGGTTCACGTTGTCGGTGGCGCTTTTGCTCTCGCAGGTGCTTTAATTGTGGGACAGTGAAGAGGGGATACGCCGGGTATTGGGGGCTTCGCTCTGCGGCGGGGCATCAACCGACGCTGGTCTCGTTCGGAGTCTTCGTTACTCTGATTGCCTGGTGTGGTTTTCACCTCGGATTTGCCTCACTTGCTTCTGCTTCCGGAGGCCAAGTGATCGTGGCGACGTTGATTGCTTCCGCTGCTTCGGGGCTGAGCGCGCTGCTGTTCTACCGCGTCTTTTATGGCGCCGCGGGATTTCACACGACACTTTACGGCGTTATTGGTGGCCTTGTCGCCTCTTCGTCGTGTGCGACCTCGCTGGATCCTTTAAACGCCGTTGTTGTAGCGGCGATTGCAGGTGTGCTGGTTGTTCTCGCGACGTCACTGATCGAAAAGCTTGGTATTGATGATGCGGGTGGTGCGATACCGGCACATCTCTTTTGCGGATTCTGGGGAGTGACAGCGGTTGCTTTCTTCGGTCCCGCAGAGATGAGAGGGGTAGAAGGCCTTAAAACCCAGTTGGTAGGAGGCTTCGCTCTCGGAGGGAGCGCTTTTGTGATTGGCCTGGTGCTCTTCAAGCTGATTGATAACCTCTTCGGTTTGAGGGTATCCGAAGGAGAACAACTTTTGGGGAGTGACTTTAATGAGCACTCATTGAACGCGTATCCCGAGTTTGAGAATACGGAAGACCCTGTCTGAAGTTTCGCCCCTGAGAACCTCTATTCGAACGACTTCGGGGTGATTTGAAATTTGCGAAACGCAACAGGACCGTGATCACCCTGGATGATGAAGTGCCCTTCCTGGGCTTCTTCTCCGCCTTTTCCTCCGCGGGTAGGGCCTGTTACTTCGACGTCCTCGTGAATGACGACACCATTGTGAGTGACTTTGACAAAGCGAGCATTCTCACTCTTTTTTCCGGTGTCATCAAAGCGGGGGGCACGGAACGCGATCAAGAGTTGTTGCCATGCTCCGGGAGCTTTTGAAGCATTGGTTGTCGGGGCCGTTCCTTCGTAGCCTCGTGCTTTAGGAATTTCGATCTCTTCATTCCAGCGATGGTAGATCCCTCCGCAATCGCCGTAGGAAAGAGCGTCGTCAGCTTTCCCATAGCTGTCTAAAATCTGGACCTCGTATCGCTCCATGAAATAAATGCCTGAGTTTGATGACTTGGGAATCATGAATTCAATCAACACTTCGACATCGGAGTAGGACTTCTTGCTGACGATGTTAGTGGTCTTGCCGGACTTGCCGTTGAAGAGGATCAATTTTCCTGCTTTGATTGATTTCCATTTTTTTTCGGTCGTGCTTCCGGATACGAATTCCGCCATGGCCCAATCGCCGGTGCCACCCCATTGAGAAAGGTTGTCAAGCCGCTCAATGGCCACGGGTTTTTTCGCTGGGGTTTCAGCGTTGATAGAACCCAGTGTCAGGAAAAAGCAGAATAGAAATAGGAGTCTTTTCACGGAGGGATTGCACCAGCTTGGTCTTAATATGTCAATTCTGTGAGGGGACGTTCACCCGCCATGAAAAAGTGTGTGAGACCTGTTTTCGTGAGAGTGAGAGGGATTGACGGCACTCCTGAGAATCGCTAAATTAGCTCTATGAAGAAACTTTTTACGGTAGCAATTGCGGTTCTGTTTTCTGCTTCGCCAGTGCTCAGGGCGGAGCTGAGAGAGTGGACGAGAGCAGCTGATGGCAAAAAAATCAGCGCCAAATATGTGGGAATGAAAGACGGAGCAACCGTTCAGATAAAAATGGCGAACGGAAATCAGTTTGATGTTCCTCTGACAGGACTCTCGGAAGCGGATCGCGAGTTTATCAAAGTGCTAAATGCCGGGGATAAAAGGGAGATGGCTACTGCCGCCGGAGATGCTGCCAAAACAGCGATTCCGGAAGGGGAGACAACGGTCACCCTCAGTGGTGTCCACCTCAGCTGCAGCGAATGTGAAGAGGCGATTATGGGGATTTCCGCCGGAGCCGGCGTGAAATATGTGGTTGACTCAGGAGCCGGCACGGTCACGATTACGGCGCCTTCCGGGAAAGTCGCGCAAACTGCGGTGGGGGCTGTCAGCAGAATTGGATTCTACGGAGTCTCAGATAACCCCTCTATTAAAATTCCGGATTTGAAAGACGAGGAGTTCATGTCGGACACGATGCGTGTTCGAGGCGTTCAGCTCTTCTGCCGCAAGTGCATCAAAGAATTCGAAAAGGCCGTAGATTCAGTCAAAGGAGTCGAGAAAGTCGAAGCTAAGATTGGAGCGAGGACGATCCAAGTTTCAGGAGATCAATTCGATTGCAATGCCGTGATCAAAGCGCTCCGCGAAGCGGGATTTGCCGCGACATTTAGTTAATCTCAGGTCAGAGATTTGGCTATACCCTTCTCGGTGATAATCCGATCCATGGCCATGTCGTGCTCTTCCGGATTGAGCTCCGTGAGCTGGCTGGAAAAGCATACGCCCATGACATGGGCGGGTCCTGTCGCTGAGGTGATCCGTGAAAGATAGCGGTCGTAGTGGCCGCGACCGCGACCGAGGCGCGCTCCGCTGGTGGCATCAAAAGCGACTCCGGGAACGAGAATGAGATCGGCTTCCTCCGGGGTGAGTTTTTTGCACTGCTCGGGGTCCGGCTCAAAGATGCCGTATTCGCCGACCGCAACCTGGCTAATGCTGGTGACATGGTGAAATTCGAGCAGTCCTTCATCGTTGATTCGAGAGAAGCCCCATCGTTTTTGCGGATAGGTGCTGAAGAGCGATTCCAATGATGGCTCACTGGAGAGTGAGAGGTAGGCGAAAATTACATCAGACGTTCGGAAGATTCGGGTGTCTGCCAGTTGGCGACAAATAGCTACTGAAGCGTTTGCTTTCTCTTCCGGAGTGATGGCTTTGATCGTCGCAAAACCCTCGCGGCGTAAAAGTTGTTTATCCATTATGGCTCTTTATATTCTGCTAATGCTTCCGGCATGTATCGCTGTAGTTCTGAGATACGGGTGTCGTCAAGCGGGTGGCTCGAAAGAAGTGTCGGTGTGGTTTTCGTAGCGTTTTGCACCCTCCATGCGGCGAACCGTTTCCAGAGTTCGACGGACTCGCGGGGGTCGTAACCGGTCCTTGCCATAAATATTGCTCCCATGCGATCGGCTTCCAATTCCTGCTTGCGGGAGAATTTCTTATTCAGTAAGAGTGCAGCTCCTCCAAGAGCGGCGGTGGGGAGGGCTCCGCTTGTACCCGTTTTCTTATTTAGCATATAGCCTGCTCCCGCGACAGCAACTCCTGAGATAATCCCTTGAGACATTCGTTCCCCTGAGTGTCGGGCAATCACGTGGGCGACTTCATGGCCAATCACGGCGGCAAGACCGGCCTCATTTTGAGACACTTGAAACAGTCCCGTGTGCACTCCGACTTTTCCACCGGGGAGAGCAAACGCATTGGGAGAGGGATCTTCGAAAACGACAAATTCCCACTCCGCGTTGGGAACCGGCATGACTTTTGAGAGACGAGTCCCGACGCGCTGGACTAATGTATTGTAGGCTTGATCGGTCGAAATTTTCTTCTTCTGCTTCATCTTATTGAACTCCGAAAGTCCGAGGGCGGCTTCCTCGGCAGGGTTCATGAAGTTCACTTGTTTTCGCCCCGTCTCAGGTACGGTGCGGCATGCCACTGCGGCAAGGCAGGCTGAAAGAGTAACCGCAGCGATTAACGGAGCATAATGTCTCTTCATACAAGGGAGGTTGCAGGGCGGCTCAGAAGAAGAGGGGACTTCAGATCAAGAGCCGGGACAATATAAACGGTTGAGCCGATTCGGCCTTAGAAAAATAGTCTGACTCCGGAAAAATGAGTGACTCCTCAGCCCTGATATTTCGCTCCTTTTTCTCAAGTGAAGGGTGGCCGTAGCCATCCTCCCTTGAAGTAGAACTCATTCCTCGACATGAGCGAAATGTCGACCGTCGAGCAGATGAATGAAGAGAGCTCCGGCTGCTCGCAGCGCTAGAAGAACAAATTGGCAATCGACGCGTCGTCGAGCATCGCGGGATCGGCCACTGCCATGAGCTGGCCAAAATACTCGACCTCAGCCATCTCGACAGCCGGATCAAATTCCTCTGAACTTGCTTCGGCGGCAGCGATCACGGGAGCGGTAGTTTCGGAAGAGTCGGGATTGGAAAACCAAACCGCGGCAACCGCGACCAATGCGAAGGTTGCTGCGCCGATCATAATCGGGCGAGTGGTAGAGGCAGTGAAGAATTCCTTCAGCGGGGCAAACCAACCTGAATTGGCTTCCTCTTCAAGGCGCCTTACTTCTCTACCGGCGTTTCGTGGGAAAAACGGGCTGGGTTCAACGGTTTTCGCTGATTTAAGAAGTTCCCAAACTTTTTCGTGTTCGGGATTGGTTGGCTCCTGATGTTCCATGTCTCTTTCAACCTCGGAAAAAGAGGAAAGTTTCGCTCTCTTGTGAAAAAAGAGAGAAAATTACCGATTTAGAGATGAGGGGCATCGATAAAGCCTTCGAGCTGGCGAATTCTCGTCGGATGACGCATTTTACGAAGCGCTTTCGCCTCAATCTGGCGAATTCGCTCACGGGTCACCTGAAACTGTTTGCCGACTTCTTCGAGCGTTCGGCTGTAACCATCAACGAGTCCGAAACGTTGCTCCAAGACCTCGCGCTCGCGTTCTGTCAGGGTATCGAGAACGTCTTTGATTCGATCCTTCAGCATCGACATGGAAGTCATGTCGCTCGGATCTTCGGCGCCTTTGTCCTCAATAAAATCACCGAGGCTGGTCTCGTCACTGTCACCAACGGGAGCCTGAAGAGAAATAGGCTGCTGTGCCATCTTCAAGACGGCGCTGACGCGTTCTACTGGAAGGTGAATCTCTTCCGCAATCTCATCGGAGGTGGGTTCCCGACCATACTCCTGCACGAGTTGCTTCTGCACGCGCATCAGCTTGTTGATCGTTTCGATCATGTGGACAGGGATCCGAATCGTCCGTGCCTGATCGGCGATCGAACGGGTGATCGCCTGACGAATCCACCACGTGGCGTAAGTCGAAAATTTGTAGCCGCGACGATACTCGAATTTTTCGACCGCTTTCATCAACCCCATGTTGCCTTCCTGAATCAGATCGAGGAAAGAGAGGCCACGGTTTGTGTATTTCTTCGCAATCGAAATGACGAGCCGCAGGTTGGCCTCGACCATTTCATCTTTCGCTTTTCTCGCTTCAGCGACATGGATCTCGAGCTTCGCAGCAAGTTCGTCGAACGCTTCCTGATCCATCCAGACTTCCTTTTCGAAAGCTGTCTTGGAGCGGGTCGCCTGGCCTTTCGCCGCACGGTCTTTCGCTTTCTTCGCTTCTTTCTTCAGATCGAGAGAGCGTTCGGTAAACTTGGCGGTGAAAATGACGAGATCTTCAGTGACCTTCTGCTTAAAGAAAAAGCGATTATAAGTGCGTGAGAGGCTTGCGAGTCCCTTTTTCCAGCTCCCGGCGAGCTTGGGAGTGGGATCTCCTTTTCCGGCACGAATTTTGGTGTAGACACCTTCCATATCGTAACGAAGAGAATCGACTTGATCACACAGTTTAGTGAGATTTTTTAAGTAGCGTGCCCGGCTTTCGATTTTCTTATCAATGATGAGTCGGTCAAAGCGCTCTTCTCCAGCTTCGAGGCGCTTCGCAAGATCGAGGTAGGCATTGGGAATGAAACCGAACTGAGCGAGGATCTTCCGAATCTCAAGCTCGGCCTTTTCGATTCGTTTCGAGATCTCCACTTCCTCTTCTCGCGTCAGCAGAGGAACCTGGCCCATCTGCTTGAGATACATCCGAACCGGGTCATCGAGAATATCGAGACGACCCGCTCTTTCGGGTGCCACTTTTTTGACCGGTGGCGGTTCCGAGCTGCCTTCGGCATCTTCATCGTCAGAGTCCGCTTTGAGGTTATCCACCTCGGCAGAATCGATGATACGAAATTTCATCGTGCGCAACCGCTCGATGAGCTCTTCCATCAACTCTAGATCGGTCGTCGTATCAGGAAGCGCTTCGTTTATGTCGTCAAAAGTCAGATAATCCTGCTCTTTGGCGAGACGAATAAGGTCTCGAACAACGGGTTTAAACTCCGGGGAATCGAGTAGAGACTTGGTAGTCGACTCTACTTTGGCAGCGGTCTTCTTTTTAGAGGATGCCTTTGGCTTAGTGGCAGCGGCCTTTTTTTTGGCCGGTGCTTTTGACTTCGCTGCGACTGTCTTCTTTTTCGAAGGAGGCGACTTAGTTTTCGCAGTAGTAGTCGAAACCGACTTCTTTTTTGTCGATTTTTTGGTTGAACGCACCACCGGGGATTTGCTAACCTTTTTAGCGTCCGTTCGTTTTGCTTTTTTATCGACAGCCATTTTTAAGGTGCTTGGAAGAAGTGCAGGTGGGTCTACACACCTGAATGCTGCGGAGCCGCTAACGGTCGTGTAGTTGTAGTCTCAGGTCAAGAAGTAGTTTGCTTAGCCGTTCTATCTCCTGGGGTGGGAGATTAGGGGCTCCCAATTGTGCTTTGGTGACCGAGATTTGATTTTGGATACTTTGCCTTATCAGTTTGGCGAGGCAGTCATTCGCCAGCTCAAGCGTGAGGTTGGCGCTTTCCTCCGTGAGGAGTTTTGAAAGGCACTTTTGCTCCGGTTCATTCAACTGACTGATGAAGGCATTGACACTGGACGGGGAGCCGGGGTCAAACTGAGCGTTCCATATCGTGGTGAGTAGTTCCGTTTCTGTGAGATTCCTGAAATATTCAGGGATAGGCTCTGCGGTAATCGTCTCTCTCGTTTTA